>NZ_BAABEM010000044.1:0-46202 GCF_039540155.1 Gibbsiella greigii | reverse complement strand
TTACGGGCCGTAAGTAACGGAGTCTGATGCAAATGTCAGATCGTATGCGCCTGTTAGGGCGCGGCTGGTAACAGAGCCTTATAGGCGCATCAGAAAAACCTCCGGCTATGCCGGAGGATATTTATTTCCGCCAGCGAATAAATGAATAACTTTTTACCCATCCCGCATATTCAATCATTGCATGCTGTTGCCTCCCACCGTAGAATCTTCGGCAAAAATTAGGGCAATCCTCTTTTTAATTACGTATGGTTATTGCTTTGTTGCAACCATTTAATGCTCCGTAGTTGATTATTCTGCAATCAAGGTCTGTCATTGGAAAAAAAACTTGGTCTCACCGCATTAACCGCACTGGTGCTCAGCTCTATGCTTGGCGCCGGTGTGTTCAGCCTGCCGCAAAACATGGCCGCGATCGCCAGCCCGGCGGCGTTGCTGCTCGGTTGGGGGATCACCGGCGTGGGCATTCTGTTCCTGGCGTTCGCTATGCTGTTGCTGACCCGGCTGCGCCCCGATCTGGACGGCGGCATTTTTACCTACGCCAAAGAAGGCTTTGGCGATTTGGTCGGTTTTTTCTCTGCCTGGGGTTACTGGCTGTGCGCGGTGATCGCCAACGTGTCTTATCTGGTGATAGTGTTTGCCGCCCTGAGCCTGTTTACCGATCGCAGCGGCGTAGTGATTTTTGGCGACGGGAATACCTGGCAGGCGTTGCTGGGCGAATCCTTGCTGCTGTGGATGGTTCATTTGCTCGTGCTGCGCGGCGTACAGACCGCGGCCGGCATCAACCTGGCGGCGACGCTGGCCAAACTGTTGCCGCTCGGTCTGTTTACCGTGCTGGCTATCTTTGCGTTCAGGTTGGATGTGTTCACCCTGGATTTCCACGGCGTGGCCCTGGGCCAACCGGTTTGGGAACAGGTCAAAAACACCATGCTGATCACGCTGTGGGTGTTTATCGGCGTGGAAGGCGCGGTGGTGGTTTCCGCCAGGGCGCACCAGAAGAAAGACGTTGGCCGCGCCACCCTGCTTGCCGTGCTGGCGGCGCTGGCGGTGTACCTGCTGATCACGCTGCTCTCGCTTGGCGTGGTGCCGCGGCATGAGCTGGCGCAAATGCGCAACCCGTCCATGGCCGGGTTAATGGTAACGCTGCTCGGCCCATGGGGCGATATTGTTATTGCCGCAGGGTTGGTGGTATCGGTCTGCGGCGCCTACTTAAGCTGGACGATTATGGCGGCGGAAGTCCCGCTATTGGCCGCGCAACACGGCGCTTTCCCCAAGATTTTCCGCCGACAGAACCGCCACCACGCCCCGGCCGCTTCGCTGTGGCTAACCAATGGCGCCGTGCAGGCCGCACTCTTGCTGATTTGGCTGACCGGCAGCAACTATAACGCATTGCTGACCATCGCTTCCGAGATGATTTTGGTGCCGTATTTTCTGGTGGGCGCGTTCTTATTTAAAATCGCACTGCAACGCCGGGATAACCGCCTGCTGCTGGTGGCCCTGGGCGCATGCGCCTATGGCTTATGGTTGTTGTACGCTTCGGGGATGATGCACTTATTGATGTCGGTGCTGCTGTATGCGCCGGGGCTGTTGGTCTTTACCGCCGCCCGCCGCAGCCATCAGGCCGCTGAACTGCTAAACCGGTTAGAGAAAGGCGGGATTTGCCTGCTGCTGCTGGCTACCGTGCCCGCCGGCTGGTTATTGCTGCATTAATGAAACTGGCCGGGTAAGCCCCGGTCAGCCACCCTGGCAATGGGTGATAACGATACGTTCCCCCACTTGAGAAATCACGATATGCGCAGCGCACTCGCGCTGAATGGCCTTCAACTGCCGGGCATCCAACGCGTAAGGCAGTTGAATATCAAAGGCCGACAGCCCCTGTTTCTCCGCCAGATCGATCAGACGCACAATGTTGGTTTCATCGCTGACTTGCGTCGAGACCACCTGCAACGCCAGCTCTTTTAAGCGCTCGTTACGGGTTTGTGCCGCCGCAGCGCCCCGCGATTTTAAAACCATGCCAAAAATTGGCATCACGCCATAAATGGCATCGACAAAACGCCAATGCTTCTTGCACGATGCGGACAGAAAATCCATGTAATCAAAACAGATTTTCTCACTGTGCTCGACGGATGCAAGGTGACTGCTGCTCATCCCTTCCTTCCTCTCATGGCCAGTGGATACATCCCTATTGGGGACTCAACGCGAAACCCTACCCCAAATCATTAGCGTTACAGGCCGGCGGCAAGCAAACCCCGATGAGCTTACGCAAGTAAGTGATTCGGGTAACAGAATACAGCCAACACACCTGTAACTTGAAGTATGAAGGTATACCTATTTTCCGCCGTATAATGGCATAATTCCCCTACTGTTTGCCAGCCTGCTCAGGAGCTTTTCTAATGGAATCACATCACCCGGCCCCCATACTGATTACTGGCGGCGCCCGCAGGATTGGGCTTGCCCTCGCCAGGTCATTTTTACAGCGGGATATTCCGGTGATCATCGCTTACCGCAGCGATTACCCCACGCTGGCGGAATTAAAACAGCTTGGCGCCATTTGTATCCAGGGTGATTTTTCCACTCACGAAGGCATCTACCATTTTGCCGGGCGCGTACAGCAGGCCGCGCCCAAACTGCGGGCGATTATCCATAACGCCAGCGCCTGGCTGGCGGAATCAGCCGATATGCCGCCGGAACAAGTTATGGCAGCGATGCTGCAAATCCACGTCTATACGCCCTATCTGCTTAATCAGTTACTGGAGCAGAACCTGCGCGGCCAGGGGTTGGCCGGCGCGGATATCATCCACCTGACCGACTACGTGGTGGAAAAAGGCAGCGATAAGCATATCGCCTACGCCGCCAGCAAAGCCGCATTGGACAACATGACGCGCTCGTTTGCCCGCAAGTTGGCGCCGGAGGTGAAGGTGAATGCCATCGCCCCTTCGCTGATCCTGTTCAACCCCGGCGACGACGCAGCCTACCGCCAACAGGCGCTGCAGAAATCGCTGATGAAAATTGCGCCGGGTGAAAATGAGGTGGTCAACCTGGTCGATTATCTGTTGGGCAGTTGCTACGTCACCGGGCGCACCCACGGCGTCGATGGCGGCCGCCCGCTGCGCTAAAGGCATGGCGCAGGCCATAGCGGCGCGTTATGCTGCTGACGGTGTCCCTAACGAAACGACGAATAATGCATAAAATTGTTTTTGTAGAAGACGATCTGGAAGTGGGCAAACTGATCGCTGCCTATTTGGGTAAACATGATATCGATGTGCTGATTGAACCGCGCGGTGATACCGCCCAGGCGCGTATTGAGCAAGAACAGCCGGATTTGGTGTTGTTGGACATTATGCTGCCGGGCAAAGACGGGATGACGCTGTGCCGCGATCTGCGCCCGATATTCCCCGGCCCGATCGTGCTGCTCACCTCGCTCGACAGCGATATGAACCATATTTTGTCGCTGGAGATGGGCGCCAATGACTATATTTTGAAAACCACGCCGCCGGCCGTGCTATTGGCCCGTCTGCGGCTGCATCTGCGCCAACACGGCAACCAGCCGAAAGAAGTGCTGACGCAAGCCATTACCCCGCATAACACCCTGCACTTTGGGCTGCTGTGCATCGATCCGACCAACCGGCAGGTGACGCTCGACGATGAAAACATCACCCTGTCCACCTCTGATTTTGATCTGTTGTGGGAGCTTGCCACCCACGCCGGGCAAATCATGGATCGCGAAGCGCTGCTGCAAAACTTGCGTGGCGTGAGCTATGACGGGCAGGATCGCAGCATTGATGTGGCGATCTCACGGCTGCGCCGCAAGCTTTACGATAATGCGCTGGAACCTTTTCGCATCAAAACCGTGCGCAACAAAGGCTATCTGTTCGCACCGAATGCCTGGGATGTGGTGCAGTAATGAAAAAACTTTTCATCCAGTTTTTTCTCCTGCTTTTTGTCTGTTTTCTGGTGATGACCATGCTGGTTGGCCTGGTCTACAAGGTTACCGCCGAACGTGCCGGCCGGCAGTCAATGGACGATCTGATGAAAAGCTCGCTGTATCTGATGCGCAGCGAACTGCGGGAAATCCCGCTTAAAGACTGGAATAAAACCATCGCTACGCTGGATTTGAACCTGTCTTTCAAACTGCATATTGAGCCACTGGGCAAACAGGCGCTAAGTGAAGATTTGAAAAAGCGCCTGCGGCAAGGCGAGATCGTCGCGCTCGACGATCAATACACCTTTATGCAGCGCATACCGCGCAGCCATTACGTTCTGGTGGTCGGCCCGATCCCTTATCTGTTTTATCTGCACCAGATGCGCCTGCTCGATCTGGCGGTGCTGCTGTTAATCGGTATGTCCCTGGCGCTGCCGGTGTTTCTCTGGATGCGCCCGCACTGGCGCGATTTGATGAAGCTGGAAAACGCCGCGCAGCGTCTGGGCGCCGGGCACCTGGACGAGCGCGCCCATTTCGAACCCACCTCCAGCCTCAGCCGGCTTGGCGTGGCGTTCAACCAAATGGCCGATAACATCAATACCCTGATCGCCAGCAAGAAACAGTTGATTGATGGTATCGCGCACGAGCTGCGCACGCCGTTGGTGCGCCTGCGCTACCGCCTGGCGATGAGTAATAACCTGACGGATGACGAACAACAGGCGCTTAATCGCGATATCGGCCAGTTGGAATCGCTGATCGATGAACTGCTGACCTACGCACGGCTGGATCGCCCGCAGGTGGCGCTGAATATCGGGCCGATTGATTTACCCGCCTGGCTACAGGATAAAATCGCTGATGTGCGCCTGATCCACCCTAGCCGCGAAATTCTGCTGGATATCCCGCATCCGGGCAATTTCGGCGGCGCCGATGTGCGGCTGATGGAACGGGTGTTGGATAATCTGGTCAACAATGCACTGCGCTACTGCCGGCAACGGCTGCGCATTAGCCTGTGGCTGGATAGCGATTTGGCCTGTCTGCAGGTTGAGGACGATGGGCCGGGTATCCCACTGGAAGAGCGTGAACGGGTATTCGAACCCTTTGTTCGCCTTGATCCCAGCCGCGATCGCGCCACTGGCGGTTGCGGGCTGGGCCTGGCCATCGTGCATTCCATTGCCCTGGCCTACCAGGGGCAGGTTTTTGTTGAGGGTAGCCCGCTAGGCGGCGCCAGTTTCCGTTTCTGCTGGCCGGTGAAACACCCTCTTGGTTTAACCGCCGAGCCGGCTTAACGCCCGCCGGCACTCGGGAGCTGACTATGACTGCTGCAACATCTTCATCCGCCTATGGCGAACTTTGTACTCTGTTCACGCGCCTGGCGCGCTTTGATCATCTTTCTGCCATCGCCGGTTGGGATATGCAGACCATGATGCCGCCCGGCGGCAGCAAAGCGCGGGCCGAAGCGTTGGCAGAACTTAGCGTGCTGCGACACCAGTTGTTGTCGGCACAGACAACCGGCGCCCTGCTCGATCGCGCCTGGCAGGAAACGCTAAGCGAGGTTGAGCGCGCCAACCTGGTGGAAATGCGGCGCCAATATGATAATGCTGTGGTGGTGCCGGCCGATCTGGTGGAAGCCAAATGGCTGGCCGGCGCGCGCTGCGAACATGCCTGGCGTGTGCAGCGCCCGGCCAACGACTGGCAAGGCTTTGCCGAAAACCTGCAGGAGGTGGTGAAACTCAGCCGCCAGGAAGCGCAGATCCGTGCGCAGGCCGCAGGCTGCGGCCGCTATGACGCCCTGCTGGCTATGTTTGAACCCGGTCTGCGCAGCAGTGAGCTAGATCGTATTTTTGCCGATTTGACCACCTGGCTGCCGGATCTGCTGCAACGGGTGGTCACCAAACAGCAACAGGAACCGGTTCTGGCACCGCAGGGGCCATTCGACATTGAGTGCCAACGCCAACTGGGGCTTAGCGTGATGAAATTGCTCGGTTTCAACTTTGACGCCGGCCGTGTGGACGTTAGCGCCCACCCCTTCTGTGGCGGCGTGCCGGAAGACGTTCGCATCACCACCCGCTATAACGACACGGAATTTCTTACGGCCTTGATGGGCATCGTGCATGAAACCGGCCACGCCCGTTATGAACAGAACCTGCCGCGCGAATGGCTGGGGCAGCCGATTTCCTCTGCCCGTTCCACCGCCATTCACGAATCGCAAAGCCTGCTGTTTGAAATGCAGTTGGCGCGCACCGAAGGTTTTCTTAAGCACCTGCGCCCATTGGTGGTTGCACAGTTTGGTGAACAGCCGGCGCTGGCTGAAGACAACTTTATTCGGCTTAACCAGCGGGTAAAGCCGGGCTTAATCCGCGTTAACGCCGACGAAGTCAGTTACCCGGCGCACATCATCCTGCGCTATGAAATAGAAAAAGCGCTGATTGAAGGCGATATCGAGGTGGCGGATATCCCCGCGTTGTGGAACGAGAAAATGCAGCGCTATCTGGGGCTGGACACCGTTGGCAACTACCGTGACGGCTGTATGCAGGATATTCACTGGACCGACGGCGCTTTCGGCTACTTCCCGACCTATACGCTGGGTGCCATGTACGCGGCACAGTTGTTCTATGCCGCACGCCAGGCAATCCCAACGCTGGATAGCGATATCGCCCAGGGTAACCTCACCTCACTGTTCCATTGGCTGCAACAGAATATCTGGCAACACGGCAGCCGCTACCCGACGGCCGAGTTAATCGGCAACGCCACCGGCGAGCCGTTAAATCCACGTTATTTCCGCCAACACCTGGAAAGCCGTTACCTGTAAAACAAACCTCGCCTATGGCAGAAACGCCCAACAAATTTTGTTTGTTGGGCGTTGTGTGCCGGCTGGATCCCGGTATCTTTTTGCACACATCTGCTTTTCTGAATCTTTCAGCAAACAGTACCAAACAGTAATATTTATCATTATTACATGTGGACTCTTACAATAATGCAACGCATTCAGTGTCCCTGTATACGTCATGCCGCACGATGAAATTTATCCGGCTCGTGTTGATTTCAGGGGAACAGCAAGGCGGTATTCATAAACTGATTTACCTGTTGAGAGCGATCTGGCAGAGTTGCTTTCTGTGTCCAGACACACTGACTACCGGACGCGTTTCCGGGTAAAAAATTATAATGGAAATGCCACGTCTAACGGCGTGACAATCTGCAAGGAGAATCAAATTGTGTCATACCATCCTCCCTGCGTATTTCGTCCGATAAGCTCTGTGGGCGTGTTCGGCACCAATAACCCTGATGATGTAAAAACGCTTCAGAAAATGATCATCAGCGCCGGATATAATCACATACACGGTAACAGCCTGCGCGCAACCGGCCACTGTGATCCACAAACCGAAGCGGCGATTATCTGGTATCAGCGCCTGCTGAACATGTCTCCATCTGGTATGGTGCATCCCCAGGAGATCTGGTTTTTTACGATGTTCAGCCAGGCTATCGCGCCGCAGTGGCGTCCACGCGATATTGGTCCTTTATACGTCAGTGAAGGTCAAATAACATTTGATGCTGAAGGTTTGGATTATCTGACAGCAGTAGAATCCTTCAGACAGCCGGAAAATACAAAGAACTTTTCTCGAATTTTGCACTGACCTAAATACGTATCAGGAGTAGCTATCGGACGAGGATATGATATGAAAGAACGTAGCCCAGGCCAGATAATAACAGAACTGAGACAAGCGGGAATAGAGGAGTACAAAGCAGTTATTTGTTCAAAGGCAAGCGGCCTGTCTGGAAAACAGGCAACAACGGGCTTTATCAAAGCATATGGCCCATTAGTAGGAGAAATAACACATATCCAAAAGATTAAACTTTTCGAAATATCATACCGTGTAAAAAAAGACTATGCGAGAGGGATTTATTCCAATTATTCCCGTCATATACCTAATGCTTTATCGTGGGATAGTCTTGACAGCAAAATCCGGGAAACATTCGTAGATATTGTGTACCAAGGGATCCCAAAACTTGGCCCTTTAATTGAGCTCATTGCTTCAGGGGGAAGCAGGTCGGACATGATAGAAAATCTGCAAAATGATCCCAATGAACAAAGGTATAGTGAAAGACTGAGATCACGTGTAAGGAACTTACAATGAAAAAAATTATAGGAATACTCATTTTGGCGGTTTCATCTTTGTATTTTGCCAATTCATTCGCAGAAACACCTCGAATAGAGGACAACATAGCCGTCGCAGGCTGTATAAATAAATATAAAGATCAAAATATAGAATGCCTTGATGACGTAATACATAAGTCTGAAGATCAGCTTGATAAGGCTTACAAATCAAAACTGAATGAAATTAAAAACACCTCACCGGATGAGTGGTGGATGGGTGATAAACAACAAAAAATAGAAGTAATAAATTCATTTATTGCAAATCAAAAGAAATGGATAGAATACAGAGATAGTTATTGCGGTGTTGCTCTGTGGCCTTATCAGAACTCTGATCACCTCGGGGAAGTGCAAACAAGTTGTGAACTCAACATGAATAAAAGACGTATAGAGGAAATTAATTTAATTCACACCCCATCGGAGATGGAAAGTGGTACCC
Organism: Gibbsiella greigii; assembly: GCF_039540155.1. Classification (NCBI taxonomy): domain Bacteria; kingdom Pseudomonadati; phylum Pseudomonadota; class Gammaproteobacteria; order Enterobacterales; family Yersiniaceae; genus Gibbsiella; species Gibbsiella greigii. The sequence goes on along the minus strand of NZ_BAABEM010000044.1, from coordinate 37,697 downwards.
CATAGGATGCGTTATGCCTCAAATCCGGCGTGACTTATAGCCTGGTTCTTCCCTTCCAGGCTAGATACTCTAAATAATTCGAGTTGCAGGACAAAAACGCAAAAGCGTTTTTGAACAGCGCTAGCTCTGCCCCCTGGTGGTTGGCCTATGGATGTTACATAGCGCGAGTTGCTGCGTTTTTGCACTGTTGCTGCAGACTGCGGGTTGTACCGCCTCTACATGTATGTTGTAACTAAAATGATTGCCGCATCGCCGCTTTCCATTGGCGATGCCCGCTTTAATCCCCCGCCGCCAGGGCGTGTTTAGCAATCATCTCGGCCAACTGCGGCCGCAGCGGCTGCGGCAAATCATGCCCCATGTCGGCGATAATTTGCAGCCTGGCGTTAGGTATCGCCCGCGCCACTGCCACCCCGCCGGCTTTGCGCACCAGGCGATCGGCACTGCCGTGGATCACCAGCGTCGGCGCCTGAATACGCCGGCTATAGCGGCGCAGATCGCCACTGCCCAACAGGGCCGACAGTTGGCGTTGCAACCCCTCGCTATCCACGCCGCGCGCGCAGATGCGTTCCACCGTAGCATCTAACTCGTGCTCATCCATGGGATAGGCTTGACTGGCGATCTTGCGCAGGTGCGCCTTGATGTATGCCTGTTGCTGTTCCACGCTGCCTACCGCCGGCTTTTTCAACAGCAGGTAAAGCAACGATGGCGCGGGCGGCGGCAATAGCGGCTGATTGGTACTGGAGAACAGAATGCTCAGGCTGCGCACGCGCTGCGGGTACTCGGCCGCCAACACCTGGGCGATCATGCCGCCCATAGAGCCACCGAGCACATGGGCGCGCGCAATCTGCAGCTCATCCAGCACCTGCACGGCATCTGCCGCCATGTCCGCCAGGGAATACGGCACCGGCGTCTGCCAGCCGAGTTGGGCACGCAGGATCAAACGCCACAGCGGCAGGCTGCGCCGGCCCTGCGTTTTGCCCGACAGCCCCACATCGCGGTTATCAAAACGAATAACGCGCAGGCCACGCTTAACCAGCGCCCGGCAAAAATCATCCGGCCACAGCAACATCTGGGCGCCGATGCCCATGATCATCAATAACGCCGGCGCATGTTCATCGCCCCAATCCTCATAGGCTATCGGTACGGCACCGCCGGCCGTCACCCCACTGCGGATAGCAATATCAGTCATGTTCATTCCTGTTATCGGCGGCCCAAACTGGCCAGTCACACGATCATCATAGCCGGCCTGGCCGGTAAAACCCAGGTTGTACATTGGGTTACATACCGAAACCAATAGTTTACGGAAAGCATTGCGGCCGTTCTTTATGATATCCACTCTGGCGCCGGGCTGAAACACCCGCGGCCGCCAGCGGCCATTGCATCAACCCCCGGTTCACCGGGCGTTTTATTATCGGGGGGCATACCCATGCTGCAGCGTTATCGGTTCGAAATCATATTGGTCATTTTGATCGCCTGCGGCCTGATCGCCTTCTTTTTTTATCTTTAACCCCGTTTGGCTTAATACCGGAATTGTTGAAAAACCATTGCCGGGCACCCGTGCGCGGGTTAAGTTAGCGCGATGAATTTATGGATGTTCTGTCGTTGTCAGGCAAGAGACTTATGCATAGACCCCTATTGCTGTTGCTGTGCGCGTTCCCGTTTTCATTATCCTTATCAGCCCAGGCTGACGAATCGCTCGCCGAGCAAACGCGGTTGTTCTTCGGCAAGGACGACCGCGTCAAAATAACGGAAACCAACACGTTGCCCTGGCAAGCCATCGGCCAGGTTGAAACGGCCAGCGGGAATCTGTGCACCGCAACGCTGATTTCCCCACACCTGGCGCTCACCGCCGGGCATTGCGTGCTGGCGCCGCCCGGCAAGCTGGATAAGGCGATCGCCCTGCGGTTTGTGGTTAACAACGAGCACTGGCGTTACCAGGCCGGGAAGATTGAAACGCTGGTGGACAGAAAGCTGGGGAAAAAATTGCAGCCGGACGGCGAGGGCTGGATTGTGCCGCCGGCCGCGGCGGCCTATGATTTTGCTCTGATCCGTTTAAAAGATCCCAAACCGTTGCCCATCACCCCGTTGCCGTTGTGGCAAGGCGACAGCAAAGCGCTGACTCAGGCGCTGAAAGAGGCCGGGCGGTTGATCACCCAGGCCGGTTACCCGGCCGACCACCTGGGCGATTTGTACAGCCACCAAAACTGTAAAATTACCGGCTGGGCGCAACAGGGTGTGCTGTCGCACCAGTGCGATACCCTGCCAGGCGACAGCGGCTCTCCGTTGTTGCTGAAAACCGCCGAAGGCTGGCGGCTGATCGCCATTCAAAGCTCCGCCCCGGCGGCGAAAGACCGCTACCGCGCCGATAACCGGGCGCTGGCGGTCACCGCCATCAGCGATGCCCTGCAGGCGCTGGCGGCCAGAAAGTAACGCGGCCTGCGGCAAGCAGGCCTGCCTTGCGCCTATGCCGATAGCTGATCGATGGTTTGCAAGATACGCTTGTCGGAGATCGGGTACGGTGTGCCCAACTGCTGGGCAAACAGGCTCACGCGCAGCTCTTCAATCATCCAGCGGACTTCTTTCACCTCGTCGTCCTGCCGGCGTTTGGCAGGCAGCTTGTTGAGCCACTGCTGCCACGCCTGCTGCACCTGCTCCACCCGCAGCATCTGGGCGCGGTCACGGTGCGGATCGATGCTGAGCTTCTCCAACCGGCGCTCAATGCCGTGCAAGTAACGCTGGGTATCCGCCAGGCGCTTCCAGCCGTTGGCGGTGACGAAACCGCGATAGATCAGGCCGCCAAGCTGGGTTTTGATGTCGGAAAGCGCCAGCGCCAACGACATATCCACGCGCCCTTTCAAACGCTTGTTGATGTTGAATACGGTCGTCAGGATTTGCTCCACCTGTTTGGCGATCTCGACCACCGTTTCATTTAGCTCGGCGCGCACCTGCTCCTGCAACGCGGCAAATTGCGTTTCCTGCCACACCGGCCCACCGTGCTCGGCAACCAGTTTATCCACCCCACAGGCGATGCAGTCGTCGATCAGATCCAACACCTTGCCGTACGGGTTGAAATACAGCCCCAGCTTGGCTTTGTTAGGCAATTTCTCATGCAGATATTTGATTGGCGATGGGATATTCAACAGCAGCAGGCGGCGCGTGCCTTGCCACATCATTTGCTGCTGTTCCAACTCGCTGTCAAACAGGCGGATCGCCACGCTGTCTTTTTCATCGACCAGCGCCGGGTAGGCCTTCACCGCGTAGCCACCGCGTTTTTGTTCGTAGAACGTCGGCAGGTTGCCAAAACTCCAGACGTGCAGATCGCGCTGCTCCAGCCCGTCATCGGCCACGGCGGAAAGCGTTTGCTGCACCTTTTCCTTCAGGCTGAGTTTCAGCGCCGCCAAATCCTTGCCCTCGCGCAGCGCTTTGTTTTTTTCGCCCACCACGCGGAAGGTCACTTTCAGGTGATCGGGCACCTGATCCCACTGCCAGTCATCACGTGACACTGTAACACCCGTCATGCGGCGCAGTTCCCGCTCCAGCGCGTCCACCAGCGGCATGTCCAGCGAGGTCACCCGCCCCAGAAACGCTTCCGCATAGTTGGGCGCCGGCACGAAATTGCGGCGCACCGGTTTTGGCAGTGATTTAATCAGGGCGATAATCAGTTCGCGCCGCAGGCCGGGCACCTGCCATTCGAAGCCGGCTTCCTCAACCTGGTTGAGGATCGGCAACGGGATATGCACCGTGACGCCATCGGCGTCGGCGCCCGGTTCAAACTGGTAGCTCAACCGCAGCTTCAGGTTGCCCTGGTGCCAAGCGTTCGGATAATCCAGTGCGCTCACCTTATTGGCGCCGTCTTTGATCAGCATCTCTTTTTCAAAACTGAGCAAATCCGGCTGCTGCGCGGCGGCGGTTTTCCACCATTGATCAAAGTGACGAGCCGAAACTACCTCGTTCGGGATGCGACGATCGTAAAAATTAAACAAGGTTTCATCGTCCACCAGAATATCGCGGCGGCGCGACTTGTGCTCCAGCTCTTCCACTTCGGCCCGCAGCTTGAGGTTGGCGCCAAAAAACGCATGCCGCGTCTGCCAATCCCCTTCCACCAGCGCGTGGCGGATAAACAGCTCGCGGCACAACAGCGGATCGATACTGCTGTAATTCACCAGGCGCGCCGCCACGATCGGCAGGCCAAACAGTGTGACCTTTTCCGTGGCCATCACCGCACCCTGCGATTTTGACCAATGCGGCTCGCTGTAGCTGTGCTTCACCAGATGCTGCGCCAGCGGTTCCACCCACTCCGGTTCGATACGTGCGGCAATCCGCCCCCACAGGCGGCTGGTTTCCACCAGTTCGGCCACCATCACCCACTTCGGCGGCTTCTTGAACAGCCCCGACCCAGGGAAAACGGCAAAGCGGGCGTTGCGCGCGCCGGTGTATTCCTGTTTATCCGCGTCTTTCTGGCCGATGTGCGACAGCAGGCCGGTGAGCAGCGCCAGGTGAACGGCGCGGTAATCAGAAGGCACGCTGTTCACCGGCAGCCCCAGCTCTTTCACCACCTGGCGCAGTTGGGTGTAGATATCTTGCCACTCGCGCACCCGCAGGTAGTTCAGGAATTCATTGCGGCAGAGCCGGCGGAACTGGTTCGATGAATGTTCTTTCTGCTGCTGTTGCAGGTAGTCCCACAGGTTGACGAACGCCATGAAGTCGGAGTCTTTGTCGACAAAGCGGCGGTGTTTTTCATCCGACGCCTGCTGTTTTTCCAACGGCCGTTCACGCGGGTCCTGAATCGAGAGCGCCGCGGTGATGACCATGACTTCGCGCACGCTGCCGGTTTTTTGCGCTTCCAACACCATGCGCGCCAGGCGCGGATCGATCGGCAACTGCGCCAACTGCCGGCCCTGCGGCGTGAGCTGATAATGCCCGCTGGCGGCGGTTTTGATGGCGCCAAGCTCTTCAAGCAGGCGCACACCGTCTTGAATATTGCGTTTATCCGGGGCTTCGACAAACGGGAACGCGGCGATATCGCCCAGCCCCAGCGACGTCATCTGCAGGATAACCGATGCCAGGTTGGTGCGCAGAATTTCCGGATCGGTAAATTCCGGGCGAGAGAGAAAATCCTGCTCGGAGTACAGCCGGATACAGATACCTTCCGAAACGCGGCCGCAGCGCCCTTTACGTTGGTTGGCCGAAGCCTGGGAAACCGGTTCGATCGGCAGGCGTTGCACCTTGGTGCGGAAGCTGTAACGGCTGATGCGTGCGGTGCCCGGATCGATCACGTATTTGATGCCGGGCACGGTGAGCGAGGTTTCCGCCACGTTGGTCGCCAGCACAATGCGGCGGCCGTGGTGCGATTGGAAAACGCGGTTCTGTTCGCTGTTCGACAAGCGGGCATACAGCGGCAGCACTTCCGTGTGCGGCAGGTTCAGCCGCGCCAACGCATCGGCGGTATCGCGGATTTCACGCTCGCCGCTCATAAAGATCAGAATGTCCCCCGGCCCTTCACGGCCAAGTTCGTCCACGGCGTCAAAAATGGCCTGGAGCTGATCGCGCTCGGTGTCGTCGGCATCATCCACTACCGGGCGGTAACGCACTTCAACCGGATAAGTCCGGCCGGAAACCTCAATAATCGGCGCGTTGTTGAAGTGGCGCGAGAAACGCTGCGGATCAATGGTCGCCGAGGTGATAATCACTTTCAGATCGGGGCGTTTCGGCAACAGTTCGCGCAGGTAGCCGAGGATAAAATCGATGTTCAGGCTGCGTTCGTGCGCCTCATCGATGATCAACGTATCGTATTGCATCAGCAGCCGATCCTGCTGGATCTCCGCCAGCAGGATACCATCGGTCATCAGTTTGACCAGCGTGTTGTCGCCGGCCTGATCGTTAAAACGCACCTTGTAGCCCACGCTGCCGCCCAACGGGGTTTCCAGCTCATCGGCGATGCGGTTGGCGACGGTGCGCGCGGCCAGGCGCCGTGGCTGGGTATGGCCGATCACGCCTTTAATCCCGCGCCCCAGCTCCAGGCAGATTTTTGGCAGCTGCGTGGTTTTGCCCGAACCGGTTTCACCGGCGACGATCACCACCTGATGATCGCGAATCGCATTAAGAATATCGTCTTTTTTCTGGCTGACCGGCAGGCCGGCCGGATAGGTGATTTTCGGGCACGAGGCCTGGCGCTGCTGCACTTTCAGGCGTGCAGCGGCAATATCCTGGGTTATTTCGCCAATGACGGCCTGCTGCGCCGCAGGGTCTTTTATTTTTTTGCTGCCGTGCAGCCGGCGGCGCAGGCGTTGTTGATCACGGAGCATCAGTTCATTCAACGGGCCTGATAATGCCGCGAGCGGTGATTTCACTATCGGTATTCCTTGTTTCTTCGCTGCCCGGATTAGGTATTGAGCAACGTTTTCAAAATGGGATCAGCAATTTTCAACTGCGGCGCCTAGGGTAGCACATCACAAAAATTTCCCGTAATCCATCTGGTTAGCGCAAAACATGCTCATTCAATAAAATCGAACGAAGATCTCGAAATATTCCGCTATCTCTGTTGAGGAAAGCTATTTACAGTATGTTTCATGCAACGGGCATAAGCCCTGATGTCACCGTCACAACTGAAAGGAATTATTGATGAGCAACGTACTGGTTCTTAAATCAAGCATCCTGGCGACCTATTCACAGTCTAACCAACTGGCTGATTTCTTTGTTGAGCAGTGGTCTTCAACGCACAGCGGCGATACCATCACCGTGCGCGATCTGGCTGCCGATCCGGTTCCGGTTCTGGACGGTGAACTGGTCAACATTTTGCGCCCTTCCGATGCGCCGCTCAGCCCACGCCAGCAAGAAGCCTTGGCGCTGTCTGACAAATTAATCGCCGAACTGCAGGCCAACGATATCATCGTGATCGCCGCGCCGATGTACAACTTCAACATTTCCACCCAGTTGAAGAACTATTTTGATCTGATCGCCCGTGCCGGCGTGACCTTCCGTTACACGGAAAACGGCCCGGAAGGCCTGGTTAAAGGCAAACGCGCGATCATCCTGACCAGCCGCGGCGGCATCCACAAAGGCACCCCGACCGATCTGGTTGAACCATATCTGCGCCTGTTCCTGAGCTTCATCGGCATCACCGACGTTGAGTTTGTCTTCGAAGAAGGCATCGCCTTTGGCCCGGACATGGCGACCAAAGCCCAGGCCGAAGCCAAGGCCGCACTGGCAGAAATCGCCGGCGCATAACGCCGCCGGTTTATCACCTGCGTTATCCTCATAATAATCAAAAGTGTCTACATTATTGCGCGCCATCAGACGCGCTTTTTTTTTTTACTTCTTCAACCATTGGCCGTTAATGCCGCGCACATACTCCCCGGCCGGCGCCCGCGCCACCAATTTCTGCCCCGCCATCCGCGCCACCTCATCAAGCGCAATGTTGTTACTGGCCGCCACCTGCTGGTATTGCTCGGTGCGCCCGGTATTAATACGCTCGACCAGCGCCAGCGTTTGCGCGTCCTGCTTCAGCGGCGCCACATAGCCGCTCAGCGTTTCGCCCACGCGCCCTTGCTGCTTGGCTTCGTTCAGCGTCAGCGCCATTGCCATGCCGCACACCAACCAGGCCGCCAACAGCCACAGATATCGTTTTTTCATACCCGGCCCTTTAGAACAGATCGCTGCGGTTTTTCAGCATATTTTCCACGTCTTTATCCACTTTGATGTGGATCTCATGCTCAATCTTGACGTTCATGTTGATGGTTATCGGGTCTTTAGGCGTGGCCACTTCAATGCGCGGCACACAGCCGGCAAGGCCACAAACAGAGAGTACGGCAGCCAGCATCGGCCCGGTCACGGTCTTCATTGTTGATCCCCAGATTTTGAGAGGGCCTGCTCCAGCCACTCTTGTAAATTGTCGCCAAAGCGTAAACTGCGCCAGAGTTGGAACACGTTTTCCTGATGGCTGTAGTTGAGAATAACCTCGCGTTTGGCGTTTTTCTGCGGGTTTAATCCTTCAATCTTCGCCCGCAACGCCAGTTCGCCCAGGTTATTGAGATCGACCCGGGCCTGGGTGCGGTTAATTTCCATATAGCGCAGCCAATCGATGGCCATGCCGCTGACCAGATTTTTACTACCAATGGCATCGGCCATGTCTTTATCCAAACGCAGCGTCAACATACCGGCATTGGCGATCCAGCCGTTGCGCACCAGCCACTGCGGATCGTTCAGGTACAGCGGCAGTTCGCCGTTCACCCGGCCGGACATGGCAAACTGTTTGGGCTTGAGGGCGGTAAACAGCGCGCTGAGGTCGATCCGCTCCAGCTTCAGCACCGCGGCGGCGTGCTGCGGCAGCCGCAGCGCCGACAGGCTGATATGCCCATTCAACATATCGACGCCCACGTTGCTGAGCGTCAGCGGCCGCGCTTCACTGTACGGGTAGCTGCCTTGTAGATCGGCGGTGATATTCTGCATCTGGAACAGGTTATTGAGCGCCGCTATCCGCAGCGCCACCGGCTGCTTGGTGCCCAACTGCCAGATGTGATCTTTCAGCCGATAAGGCAAAACAAAATCCAGCCCGCTCACGTCACCGTCTTTCAGCCACAGACCGCCGTTTTTCACCACCCAGTGCCCGCCGGCCTCAAAACCTTGCTCGCGCGCGGCGGAAAACGCCGCCTGGGCATAAAATTCGCCGTTGTTTAGCGTGATGTTGGCGTCTTTAGCCAGCAATGGCTGGAACACCGTCAATGACTGCTTCGGCCACCACCCCTCGCCGCGCAAACGTTCGCCGTCCCAGCGGCCACGCAGCTTAATCGGCCCGATATCTCGCGCCTGCAGTTGCCCGCGCAGCAGGAAGTGTAAAGGATCGCTTCCGGCGAGTTGCAAATCCAGCACCGGCGCCGGCAAGCGCCCGCCGTTGCTGAAACCAATCTGCTCCGCCACCAGTTGCAATGCGCCGCCGAGCGATGGGGCTTCATCACCCCGCTGCCATACCAGCGGCTCCCGCAGGCTAAGGCGCGGCGCCGCTACCGTGACCAACCCATACTGCAGGCGATCAAAGCCGCTGGAGAGACGATCGAGCACCAGCGTCGGCCCCTGCCATCGGCCGCTGCCCGCCACATCCCAATTGGCCTGCAGCGGCGGAAGGCGGCCACGGCCCCAATAGCGCCACTGCCAGTCGCCGCTGTCCGGCCAGAAGTTCTGCGCCTTGCCATCCAGATGCACATGCACCTTGCCCCAGTAACTGTCGCTGGCCCGGATTATCGCCTGTAAACGCCCACTGATCCCGGCCAGCGTCACGTTAACCCCGGCCAACGGCAGACGCATCTCTTCCAGCTTCATCTCTGGCGAGACATTGCCCCAGGCCCGTAATAACGACCCCGGCTGCAGCGATAGCGTGGGGTTCAGCGCACTGCCGCCGATCACACCGGGAATCGATGCCGTGGCGGAAAAATCCGCAAAGTTGGCCTGGCCCGTCAGGCGGAAGGCCAGATCGCTGTCAACCAGGCTCAGTTTGCCCGGCCCCAGCGTCAACACGGCGTTACCTTTGCCGTTATGCCCCGCGGTGATCACATTGAGGCGAGCGCTGATCTGCATCGCATCCAGCCCCTCGGCCCAGTTGCTTACCCCGGCGCTGACGCCGCCGCTCAACGGTTGGCCGGCGTACGGCCAGCGCCACTGCCCCTGGTTGATGTTCAACGCCTGTGCGCTGACTGACCACGGCAGCGTTGCCAGCGGCTGCCCGGCGCCCTTTTCCTGCAACACCAGCACCCCTTGCTGTTGCTGCCACTGTAGATTCAGCAGCAACGGTTGCTGCAGATACGGCGTCAGCATCTCCCCCTGGATCGCCCCCTGTTCCGGCAGGCGATCCAGGCTGAGCGGCACGGTCAATTTGCCGTTGAAGTGCAAGGGCTGGGTGCCGCCGGGCGGCATTATCGTGAGGTTGTTCAGGGTGAGCTGCTGTTTGTCGTCAAGCCATGCGGCCAGGCTGAGGTTATCGTCCTGGTAGCTCAACTGCTGGCCGCCGCTGGCGGCATGCAACTGCAGTTTGCCGGCATACTGTTGCCACGGCAGCAGCGTGAAATGCGCCACGGTAACATCCAGCGCAGGCAACCGTTGCTGAAGCTTGTCGATAGAAAGCGGTTCGCCGGCGCCATCCCCAGCCGGGAGCCTGGCCAGGCAGGCGGTATCCACACTGACGCGCTCACTGGCCAACTGCCAGCGCCCGTCCGCATGGCCCAGGCTGGTTGCGCCTACCATGGCCAGCGGGCAGCCTTGGGCGCGCAGGCTAAGGCCCGGCAACTGCAGCGCCCCCTGCTGCCAGCGCAAGGGGCCGGCCAGGGTGAGTTGCGTGCCCGGCGGCAACCAATGCGCAGCCAAACGCGGCAGCCAGCGCGGCAGGGTTTGCCACAACGCGGCCAGCAGGATAATGCCCCCGGCGGAAACCCCGATAACAATTTTCAGGCGCTTATTCATTGAATAATTGCTTCATTCCTGTTGAAGGCATCACTGTACCTGATGGCCGAAAGTATAATAGTAGGCCACGGCGGCATTGAGCCTGTCCCTATTCTGGCCGTTATGATGGCATGAATTAGCCAGAGGATGAAGCTACCAGCCAAATTCGGCATTCCTCTTAATTAATGCAGTTAGCCCATGCCCAACGTGTTAACCTGAATTCCTGCAGGGGTATTTGCTGAGAGAATTTTACATCTTTCGCCCTGGTTGATTAACAATCATGGAAATAGAAATAAAAGCATAAAAACAATTAGTTAACTCACCAACTGTAGGGTTGTAAATTCATTGTCCAATGGTGTGAAACTCATTAAGATGGCCGCAGGATCACAGTGGGAGAAACCACGATGAAATTGGCGATATACAGCACCAAACAGTATGACCGTAAATACCTCGAGTTGGTAAACCAGCAGTTCGGTTATCAACTGGAGTTTTTCGATTTTATGCTCAGCCCAAGGACCGCCAAAACCGCCGCCGGCTGTAATGCCGTGTGTATTTTCGTCAATGACGATGGCAGCCGCAAGGTACTGGAGGAATTGGCGCAGATGGGGATCAAAATCCTCGCGCTGCGCTGCGCCGGCTTTAACAATGTCGATCTGGCGGCCGCCAGCGAATTGGGGATTAAAGTGGTGCGCGTGCCGGCCTATTCGCCAGAAGCAGTGGCAGAACACGCCATCGGCATGATGATGTGCCTTAACCGCCGCATTCACCGCGCCTATCAGCGCACCCGCGATGCCAACTTCTCGCTCGAAGGGCTGATTGGCTTCAACATGTACAACCGCACCGCCGGCATTATCGGCACCGGCAAAATCGGCGTGGCGGCGATGCGTATTCTGAAAGGCTTCGGTATGACGCTGCTGGCTCACGATCCCTATCCCAGCGAACAGGCGCTGGAATTGGGTGCTGAATATGTGCCGCTAAAAACGTTATACGCGCGCTCAGACGTGATTACCCTGCACTGCCCGCTGACGCCGGAGAACCACCACTTGCTGAATGCCGAAGCCTTTGCGTTGATGAAAAAAGGCGTGATGATAGTTAACACCAGCCGCGGCGGGCTGATTGATTCATCGGCCGCCATCGAGGCGCTTAAACAGCAAAAAATTGGCGCACTGGGCATGGACGTCTATGAAAATGAACGGGATCTGTTCTTTGAGGACAAATCCAACGATGTGATTCAGGACGATGTATTCCGCCGCCTTTCCGCCTGCCACAACGTGCTGTTTACCGGCCATCAGGCGTTCCTGACGGAAGAGGCGTTAACCAGCATCGGGCAGACCACGCTGAAAAACATCGAGCAGCTTTCACGCGGCGAACCGTGCCCCAATCTATTGAACGAATAAAACCGACGGGGTGCCCGCCGCACCCCGCTTCACGCCCTGCTCGTGAGCCGTGGCAATCAGCCGGCCGCGGAGCACGCCCCCTGGCCCAGCGCCCACTCTTCACAGCGCTTGCCGTTCGGCATCTGGCACATTTTTACCGCATCGCCATTCAAGGAATGGGCGATGGTGGTGACGCCGCCAGCGCGGGCACAGAGCGCACTGGTCGGTAACGTATTAATATTCAGGCTGGTTGCCTTTTGAACGGGTTCATCATTACTGCCGTTGCTGCTACAGGCAGCCAACAGCAACACGGCACTGGCAAACAACCCTCTCGCTACGATCATTCTTCCACTCCCGAACCGATATTATGCTATCCCCGCCAATTAACTTTTCACGATAATCCACGGAGCTAATTTGTGCAGATACAAACTGACCAAGCCGATAATTGGCCAGGCATTGGCGTTTGACGATGTGCAGCGTCTAATTTAGACCGATATATAAATAATGAAAATAGACTTTCACGTTTATTTCAGCACGAAAGAAAAAATAATCCACATAGGTTAAAACGCAGATAATGCCGCTCTTATCAACATATACAAAACTGCCTAGTGCACCGACGCCTTCGACCACAGATTAATCACCAAAACACCGGCGATGATCAACGCCAGGCCAAACACCGCCGGCCAGTCGAGCTTTTGCTGATAAATAAACATCGCGGCAATTGTCACCAACACGATGCCCAGCCCCGACCAGAGCGCATACACAATCCCCAGCGGCATGGTTTTTACCACCACGGAAAGCCCATAAAATGATACGGAGTAACCGGCAACCACCAGCAGCGAAGGCCAAAGCCGGGTAAAACCTTCCGATGCTTTAAGCATCGTCGTGGCAATAACTTCCGCAATAATCGCCATGATTAAATACATAAATCCAGACATAGGCTTCTTCCATGTGTCGTCATATTGACAAAAAAGGTTCTGCGCTACTGCAACCGTTTTAGGCGTAAGGCGGCTGAAATAGCGTAATACCGGCCCAGTATATTAGGGCAGAGTTAAACTGACGTTAAAGCAATGTGGCGCCTGCAAAAATTCCGTGCCACTCCCTCCGCTATTCTATTCATTCGGCCACACAAATGCGATAGAGAGCCAATGCGCCACTCTGCTAGACTTCGCCCATTACTGCAAAAGCACAGATCCTTTTGCAGCTTTGCGAGCAATGAAAGGTACTATCAATGATTACTACAGACGGTAATAATGCAGTAGCGTCCGTGGCCTATCGCACCAATGAAGTGATTGCCATTTACCCGATTACCCCCAGCTCCACCATGGCGGAACAGGCGGACGCCTGGTCCGGCGATGGCCGTAAAAATATCTGGGGCGACGTACCGCGGGTAGTAGAAATGCAATCCGAAGGCGGCGCTATCGCCACGGTGCACGGCGCGTTGCAGACAGGCGCATTATCAACCTCGTTTACCTCATCGCAGGGCCTGCTGCTGATGATCCCCACGCTGTACAAATTGGCCGGTGAACTGACGCCGTTTGTGCTGCACGTCGCGGCACGCACCGTCGCGACCCACGCGCTGTCAATTTTTGGCGACCACTCCGACGTGATGGCCGTGCGCCAAACCGGCTGCGCAATGCTGTGCGCCAGCAACGTCCAGGAAGCGCAGGATTTTGCCCTGATTTCACAAACCGCGACCCTTAACAGCCGCCTGCCGTTTATTCACTTTTTCGACGGTTTCCGCACGTCGCATGAAATCAATAAAATCGTCCCGCTGAGCGATGACACGCTGCAGCAAATGCTGCCGCAAGACGCGATCGCCGCCCACCGCCACCGCGCGTTGTCGCCGGATCATCCTGTGGTGCGCGGCACCTCCGCCAACCCGGATACCTATTTCCAGTCGCGTGAAGCCACTAACCCCTGGTACAACAACACCTACAAGCACGTCGCAGACGCCATGGCGCAATTCGGCCAACTCACCGGCCGCCATTATCACCCCTTCGAATACTACGGCCACCCGCAGGCCGAGCGCGTAGTGATCCTGATGGGCTCCGCCATCGGCACCTGCGAAGAAGTCATCGATACCCTACTCACCCGCGGTGAAAAGGTCGGCGTGCTGAAAGTGCGCCTGTTCCGCCCCTTTGCGGCCGAACACCTGCTGGCGGTGCTGCCGCAAAGCGTCAAGAAAATCGCCGTGCTCGATCGCACCAAAGAACCGGGCGCCCAGGCCGAACCGCTGTATCTGGACGTGATCACCGCGCTGGCGGAAGCCTTCAGCCGCGGCGAGCGCGCTACCCTGCCGTTAGTGATCGGCGGCCGTTACGGCCTCTCTTCCAAAGAGTTCGGCCCGGACTGCGCGCTGGCGGTGTTCAAAGAACTGGCGCAGGATAAACCGCGCCCACGCTTTACCGTCGGCATCTTTGACGATGTGACCGGCCTTTCGTTGCCGCTCAGTGACGAAACCCTACCTTCGCGCGCCACCTTGGAAGCGCTGTTCTACGGGCTGGGCAGCGACGGTTCCGTCTCCGCCACCAAAAATAACATCAAGATTATCGGCAACAGCACACCGCTGTTCGCCCAGGGTTACTTTGTTTACGACTCCAAAAAGGCCGGCGGCCTGACGGTTTCGCACCTGCGTGTGAGCGAGCAGCCGATCAACTCGGCCTACCTGGTCAGCCACGCCGATTTCGTCGGCTGCCACCAACTGCAGTTTATCGACAAATATCAAATGGCGGAGCGGCTGAAACCCGGTGGGATTTTCCTGCTCAATACGCCGTACAGCGCCGATGAGGTATGGAGCCGCTTACCGAAAGACGTGCAGGCGGTGCTCAACCAGCGCCAGGCCCGTTTTTACATCATCAACGCCGCCAAGCTGGCGCGTGAATGCCAACTGGGTGCGCGCATCAACACCGTGATGCAGATGGCATTCTTCCATCTGACGCAAATTCTGCCCAGCGACGTTGCACTGCAACAGTTGCAGGATGCCATCGCCCGCAGCTACAGCAGCAAAGGCCAGGAAGTCGTTGAGCGCAACTGGCAAGCGCTGGGCGCCACGCGCGAAGCGCTGATCGAAATTCCGTTGCAGCCGGTTGACGATAGCAGCCCAATGCGCCCGCCGGTAGTTTCCGATGCCGCACCGGACTTCGTCAAAACCGTGACCGCCGCCATGCTGGCCGGGTTGGGCGACGCGCTGCCGGTCTCT
Organism: Gibbsiella greigii; assembly: GCF_039540155.1. Lineage (NCBI taxonomy): Bacteria > Pseudomonadati > Pseudomonadota > Gammaproteobacteria > Enterobacterales > Yersiniaceae > Gibbsiella > Gibbsiella greigii. Next base: position 22,691 of record NZ_BAABEM010000044.1, on the reverse strand, counting down.
GCTTTCCCGCCGGACGGCACCTGGCCGGTGGGCACCACCCAGTGGGAAAAACGCAACATTGCCGAAGAGATCCCAATCTGGCACCCGAACTTATGCACCCAGTGCAACCACTGCGTGGCCGCCTGCCCGCACTCGGCGATCCGAGCGAAAGTGGTGCAACCGGCCGCGCTGGAGGGCGCCCCGGCTTCGCTGCAATCGCTGGACGTGAAAGCCCGCGATATGCGCGGCCAGAAATACGTGCTGCAGGTTGCCCCGGAAGACTGCACCGGCTGTAACCTGTGCGTTGAAGTTTGCCCGGCGAAAGACCGCCAGAACCCGGAAATCAAAGCCATTAATATGGCTTCGCGCCTGGATAATCTGGCGGAGGAAAAACAGCATTACGACTTCTTCCTGCAGTTGCCGGAAATCGATCCTGCGCAACTGGAGCGTATCGATATCCGCACTTCGCAGTTGATCACCCCGCTGTTTGAATACTCCGGCGCCTGCTCCGGCTGCGGCGAAACCCCATACATCAAGCTGCTGACCCAGTTGTATGGCGATCGCCTGCTGATTGCCAACGCCACCGGCTGTTCGTCGATTTACGGCGGCAACCTGCCCACCACGCCCTACACCACCAACGCCGAAGGCCGCGGCCCGGCGTGGGCCAACTCGCTGTTTGAAGATAACGCCGAATTTGGCCTGGGCTTCCGTCTGACGGTGGATCAACACCGCAAACGCGTGCTGCGGCTGTTGGAAACCCTGGCGCCGCAGTTGCCGGCCCAACTGGTGGCCAGCCTGCAGATGCCGGATATCGCACCGGAACCTCGCCGCCAGCAAATTGCCGAGCTGCGTGCGCAACTGATTGCCATCGACAGCGACGATGCGCGCCAGTTGGCGACCGACGCCGATTATCTGGTGGATAAATCCATTTGGCTGATCGGTGGCGACGGCTGGGCCTATGACATCGGCTTCGGTGGCCTGGATCACGTGCTGAGCCTGACGGAAAACGTCAATGTGCTGGTGCTGGATACCCAGTGCTATTCCAACACCGGTGGGCAGCAGTCGAAGGCTACGCCGCTTGGGGCCGTGACCAAATTCGGTGAGAACGGCAAGCGCAAGGCGCGCAAGGATCTGGGCGTCAGCATGATGATGTATGGCCACGTGTACGTGGCGCAAATCTCGCTGGGCGCGCAGCTTAACCAAACGGTAAAAGCGATTCAGGAAGCCGAAGCCTACCCGGGCCCTTCGCTGATCATCGCTTACAGCCCGTGTGAAGAGCATGGTTACGATCTGGCGCTTAGCCACGATCAGATGAAACAGCTGACCGCTACCGGCTTCTGGCCGCTGTACCGCTTTGATCCGCGCCGCGCGCAGGAAGGAAAAGTCGCGCTGGCACTGGATTCACGGCCGCCAAGCAGCAACCTGAGCGAAACGTTGCTGAAGGAACAGCGTTTCCGCCGCCTCAACGCGCAGCAACCAGAGGTCGCCAGCGCGCTGTACCAGGCCGCGGAAAAAGAGCTGCAGGAAAAATACGATTTCCTCAGCATGCTGGCGGGTAAAGCGGAAAAATCCACCAGCGAGTAAACCGCAAAGGGCGCGCCACCGCGCCCTTTTCTTATTGCCTGTTCTTATTGCCTGCCTCACTTATTCGTCGCTACTGCCTTGCAGACCGCCCTCACATTCTGTTCATTCGCTTGCATTAATGGCATTGCCGAATAGATATACTCCAGCCATAAACCCGGCTATTTTCATGATTACGACTGAGGAGCCAACCCATGATCCATCAGTTAATTTGTATTCCCTATGACTCCGGGCACCCTCATGCCCGGATGGGCGCAGGCCCCATGCACCTTGCCAAATATGGGGCCATTGCGCGGCTGCAGCATTACGGTTCGGTTGTGCTGCAAACGCTCGACATTGCCCCCCGATTCCCGACCGAAATTGGTACCGCTTTTGCGCTGCATCGCGCGGGAGCATCGGCGGTTGAAACGGCCTTAAGAGCGGGAAAACGGCCCATCGTATTATCCGGCAACTGCAACAGTTCATTGGGCACGGTAGCCGGCATACAACGCGCCAGCCCAGAGAAACTGCTAGGGGTGATCTGGTTTGATGGGCATGGCGACTGTAATACGCCGGCCACCTTCAACGGGGATTTTCTCGATGCGATGGGCATCAGCACCCTCACCGGCCGTTGCTGGCAGGCGCTTGTCACCACGGTTGCCGGCTTCCGCCCGCTTCCCGATGAAAACGTCGTCCTGGTAGGCGGCCACGGGGCCGATCTGGGCGCCAAACGCGTTCTTTCCCAATCAGCCATTGAACAGATCTCGCCCGATACGGATATCCTCGACAGGCTGATGGCGGCGATACACCGCCTGACAGGCCAAGGCATCAGCCAGATTTATTTCCACCTTGATGTCGATGTTCTCGATCCGTCGTTTGGCATGGGGAATGAATTCGCGCCGCCGGGCGGGCTGCGGCCAGAAACGCTGATTCAGTGCGCAGAGTTGCTTTCTACCCACGCTGCGGTGGCCGCGATGGGGATCGCCTCTTTTGATCCCGCGCTGGATATTAACGGCACGGTTACTGAAGTGGCGCTTGAGGTGATCGCCACCATAGCGCGTAACGTGCATTAACAAACGTACACACGGGTGCTGATGGCAACAGGCCCGCATCGTTGCGGGCCTGTCGTGATTCGCGGGCTTTACTTAGTAGGTATGGAAATACTGCTGGATCAACGCGGGATCCTTGGTTTGGGTCAGCGCCGTCATTAGCAGAATACGTGCTTTGGCGGGGTTGAGGGAATCGGCAACCAGGCCGGGCTGGCCGTCATCCGGCGGCACCACACCGCTGCCGGTGCGTGATGCCCTGACCACGATAATGCCGGCTTTTTGTGCCTTTTCAATCCCAGCCTTGCTTCTGACAGAAACCGAACCGGCGCCGGTGCCGACATAGATAATGCCATCCGCATGATGGGCGATGGCGGCATCGTACATATATTCAGGATCGTCCTGGTAGCCATAGATAATCACCACCTTCGGCAATGTTTTGATATTGCGTGAATCAAACACCGAACGCAGCGTATGGATCTTATCAACACGGGTTTCAAACTGCGGTTTGCCGCCGACAATCACGCCCAAATAGCCTTGCTCCGGTGCCTTGAAGGTATCCAGGGTAGTTGCATTGGTTTTGGTCGCAAAACGCGCCGCGGCAATGCGGTCATTCAGCACCACCATCACCCCACGCCCTTTGGCCGCAGGATCCGCCGCGACCGTCACCGCCTCCAGCAGGTTCATCGGACCGTCTGCACTGATGGCCGTCGCCGGCCGCATTGCCGCCGTGAACACCACCGGTTTATTGCTTTTTACCGTCAGGTTGAGGAAATACGGTGTTTCATCCAACGTATCGGTGCCGTGGGTAATCACCACGCCATCAACATCGTCACGCGCCAGCAGTTCATTGACCCGCTGCGACAGTTTCAGAATGATGTCGCTGGTCATGTTTTCACTGCCGATATTGGCGATCTGCTCGCCATCAACCTGCGCCACATTTTTCAATTCAGGCACCGCATTTATCAGCGTCTCAACGCCGAGCGCCCCCGCTTTATACCCGGTGGTCTGCGTATTGCTGGCGGCAGAGCCGGCAATGGTGCCGCCCGTGGCAAGGATTACCACATGGGGTAATTTTGTCGCGCTGAAGGCGCAAGTGGTTATAGTGAATAACGCTACAGCAAGCAATGCTCTAAAATTCATAGTTCAACATCCCCAAAAAATAGAAACCAGCAAAAACTGGCGGCAAGCTTAATGCAAACCCTGCGCCAGAATTTGTCGTGTTAATCCACGGTATAATGTTCAAATATCAGACAAAAACACGCTTGCAGCATTATTATGCCCTAAATCAGTGCATTGGCGCGCCCTGCCGGGGCAATGAGCCGTACAAACGCCAGCCCGGCCGGATCATTCCAAGGCAAAAACCGCGCTATTGGCAATGATCGTTCGGCGCAAGGTGGGCGCGGCATAAAACGCGCTGGCATTTGCCGCCGTAATCCGTACCATACGCGGCATACTTTTATACTCGTCATACTTCAGTTGCGGGTGTGTTGGCTTGGTGACTCGGCCCATCCCTGGGCCTTGCCCCTTCGGGGCCTGAGCTAGCGCTGTTCAAAAATGCTTTTGCGTTTTTGTCCTGCAACTCGAATGATTTAGTGTATATATGCTGGCGATTGCCAACCGGTGAAACCCGTTTTTTATCGTGAATCAAATGGGGCATGATAAGGCGAAAATGGTGTCTGTAATTTATGGCGCACGGATTGAATAATCAGCAGGCCCGGCGCCAGGCTTGCACAATGCCAGGTTTTGCCCCAACGTTGCCCCTTTGAGATTGAGAAGTTTAAAAATGACAGAAAATCAGTCAGTTACCCCTAAAGAGCAGTATAACCTGAATAAATTGCAAAAGCGCCTGCGCCGCAACGTGGGCGAAGCCATCGCCGACTTCAACATGATTGAAGAAGGCGATCGCATCATGGTCTGCTTGTCCGGCGGTAAAGACAGCTACACCATGTTGGAAATCCTGCGCAACTTGCAGCAAAGCGCGCCGGTGAATTTCTCTCTGGTGGCGGTGAATCTGGATCAGAAGCAGCCTGGGTTCCCTGAGCACATTCTGCCGGCGTATCTGGAAAATTTGGGTGTGGAGTACCTGATCGTTGAAGAAAACACCTACGGCATCGTGAAAGAAAAAATTCCGGAAGGCAAAACCACCTGTTCGCTGTGTTCCCGCCTGCGCCGCGGCATCCTTTACCGCACCGCCACCGAGCTGGGAGCAACCAAAATCGCCCTTGGCCACCACCGCGACGACATCCTGCAGACCCTGTTTCTCAACATGTTCTACGGCGGCAAAATGAAAGGCATGCCGCCCAAGCTGATGAGCGATGATGGCAAGCACGTGGTGATTCGGCCGCTGGCCTACTGCCGCGAGAAAGATATTGAACGCTTCGCGCAGGCCAAAGCCTTCCCGATCATCCCCTGCAACCTGTGCGGCTCACAGCCCAACCTGCAGCGCCAAGTGATCGGCGATATGCTACGCGACTGGGATAAACGCTACCCAGGCCGTTTGGAAACCATGTTCAGCGCCATGCAGAACGTAGTGCCATCGCACATGTGCGATACCGAACTGTTCGATTTCAAAGGGATCCATCACGGCAGTGAGGTAGTTGGCGGCGGCGATCTGGCGTTTGATCGTGAGGAGCTTCCCCTACAACCGGTGGGCTGGCAGCCGGAAGATGCCGAAGACGCGCCGGTGGTGCAACGCCTGGACGTGCTGGAAATCAAATAAGCCCTGCCTGCCGCTGCACAGGCGGCAGGCAAAAAAAATGCCGGCGTTTAGGCCGGCATCATACGAATTAAATGTGCTATGCAGTAATTCTAAAATAAGAAAGTAAGACAATTATGGAGCGCAACGCCCATCGCTTGACGTTGCATTCACCTGCGAGATCAAGAATGCCGTAGTTTGCCCGGCCAAATATTGATTTTGCTCAATAGAAAACCGAATTATCCCCGCTTTCGCTACAGCCAACGGCTGCGTTTCAGCCACCAGGCGACGCCCAGCACCAACCCCACCAGCATCAGGCAAAAGATGGCGAATCCGTAATTATCGGTATTCCCCGGGATCCCGCCCAGGTTTACGCCAAACAGCCCGGTCAGAAAGGTGGTGGGCAGGAACACCATCGCCAACAACGACATGGTATAAGTGCGGCGGTTCATGGCATCCGCCATTACCGTGGTGATCTCATCGGATAACACCGCGGTGCGGGCAATGCTGCTGTCCAGATCGTCCAGCGCGCGCCCCAAACGGTCGGAGATATCCTGCATGCGGCGGCGATCGTCATTTTCCATCCACGGCAAACGCTCGCTGGCCAGGCGGGAGTAGACGTCGCGCTGCGGCGCCATGTAGCGGCGTAGCACAATCAGCTGTTTGCGTATCAGCGCCAGTTGTCCACGCTCCGGGATCTGCTGTTCCAGCAAGGCATCTTCCAGATCGATGATCTTGTCGTGCAAATCTTCAATAAATTCGCTGGCGTGGTCGGTCAACGCATCGGAAATCTCCACCAGCCAGTCGCCGCTGTTGATCGGCCCGGTGCCGCTTTGCAGATCGTTGACCACTTCATCAATCGAGTACACCTTGCGGTGGCGGGTAGAAACAATCAGCCGATCGGTCATATAAACCCGGAAAGTCACCAGTTGATCCGGCCGCGAGTCGGCATTGAAGTTTATAGCGCGCAGCGTAATCATGGTGCCGTCGCCCAGCCGGCTGACCCGTGGGCGGGTGCTTTCACCGGCCAAGGCCTCACGCACCGAATCAGGCAGCAGCGGTGTGGTGTTCAGCCATTGCGCACTGGCCGGGTGGGCGTAGTCCAGATGCAGCCAGCAAGGCTTTTCACTGGTAATTGCGGCTTCATTATCGATCGGGGTGACACCGCCCTTGCCGTCAAACTGATAGGCATAGACCGCGTCAGATACCTGTACTGTTCGCCCTTCAATGACATCCATCCGTCATCCCCTTTATTGTGCCAATACGCGTGAGTCTAGCGTTAATAGCTTACAAATCAAAGACGCAGCTGGGGAGTAATTGCCGATAACGCCACGTGCGATGTACCCCAAACGGCCACCGGCCGGCCAACGCCTTATCAATCGATAACATAATCGCATCAATTGTAATGAAGAAATAAAATAAAAGATTAACATAAGTTTGTTTAACCTCACTGATATGAGGTCTATACTCTATTTAACTACGAGGAGGTAGTTATGTTAAGAGATCACTTAAAAATCGATAAAAGCTGCACATTAGAGAAAGTACGCAATATTCACCTGCATAACCAAGGCCAAGAAGAAATCAGCGAATTTATTGTCAAAGACGCTACCGGCAAGCCGGTGGGCAAGGTTTCGGTACACGATCACTTCAGCACCCGCCGCTCTTACCCCACCTATTACCGCGTGACGCAAACCGATATGGCCGGGCATGTTGTCGTTGATATCATGCCGGATCGCCTCTGATAGCAACACACTGATTCTCTCCCCCGCCTTATCCGCAAAGGGGCCGCAATGACCCCTGGCACCGATAAACGCGTTTAGTGCTTGATGATATACATCGTGTGGCTGTACGCCACGTCTTCCGGATTGGTGATCGGGTAGCCTTTTACCCAAGGCTTAATCAAACGCCCATTGGTGTATTGATAAATCGGCGCAATCGGCGCCTGTTCGGCAATGATCTGCTCGGCTCGGTTGTAATCGGCGTTGCGTTCGGCAGGATCGGTTTCGCGGCTGGCCTGCTCCAACACCCGATCGTAATCGGCGCTGCGGAATTTGGCGATATTGCCGCTGTGGCTGGAAGTCAGCAATGAAAGGAACGTTGAGGCTTCGTTATAATCCCCCACCCAAGAGGCGCGGATCACATCGAAATTCCCGCTGTTGCGGCTATCAATGTAAGTTTTCCACTCCTGATTTTGTAGTTTTACCTCCACGCCCAGCTTCTTCTTCCACATCGAGGCGACGGCAATGGCGATCTTCTGGTGGCTTTCCGAGGTGTTGTACAGCAACGTCAGTTTTAACGGATTGCCTGGCCCGAAGCCTGCCGCCTGCAGCAGCGTTTTGGCTTGTGCGTCCAGCTCGGCCTGGGATTGTTGTTTCAGCAGGCCGTTGTCCGGCGTGAAGCCGGCGGTCACGTCCGGGGTGAAATGGTAGGCCGGTTTTTCACCGGTGCCGAGTACCTTTTCGGCAATAATTTTGCGATCGATGGCATAAGACAATGCCTGGCGCACCCGCACATCGCTGGTCGGCGGCCGTTGGGTGTTGAAGGCATAATAATAGGTGCCGAGCTGATCCGGGGTGTACACCTGGCCGGGGATATCTTTCAACAGTTTCTGGTACAGGTTTTTCGGGAAAGACTCGGTAATATCGATATCCCCCGCCAGGTAGCGTTTGGTCGCGCTGGATTCCTGATTAATCGGCACAAAGGTGACCTTGGTCAGCACCGTATGGGCGTGATCCCAATAGTGTGGGTTGGGCGCCAGCACCAGCTTTTCATTCACCACCCGTTCCTGCAGCTGATAGGCACCGTTGCCGACCAGATTGCCGACTTTGGTCCAATCGTTGCCGAGCTTTTCGACCACCGCCCGCGGCACCGGGAACAGGCTGAAATTGGCGGTCAGGCTGGGAAAGTACGGTACGGGTTTATCCAACTGTACTTTAAGCGTATGGTCATCCACTGCGCTGACGCCCAGTTGATTAACCGGTTGTTTGCCGGCAACGATATCGCCGGCATTCTGGATACCGGCCAACTGTGCAAACCAGGCAAACGGCGACAGGCTTTTCGGATCCACCAGCCGCTGCCAGCTATAAACAAAATCTTTTGCCGTGACAGGGTCACCGTTAGACCAACGTGCGTCTTTGCGCAGCGTGAAAATGTAGGTCTGGTTATCGGTGGTGCTCCACGCCGTGGCCACGCCGGGGATGATTTTACCGTTGGCATCCTGGTTCACCAGGCCTTCGAACAAGTCGCGCGCCACCTGTGCTTCCGGCAGGCCCACCGCTTTGATTGGATCAAGCGAGGCCGGCTCATCCTTGATATGGCGCACGATTTCCTGCTTGTCCGCCAGCACGGTGCCGGCAGGCACCTCGGCAGCCACCGCGCTGTTGATCCCCGTACTGACAAGCACCGCGCACAGCGCCATTCGCCCTTTGATTCCCGCCATCGTCAATTATCCCCGTTAACCCTATGAATTATTTATCCTATATACCCAAAATAATTCGAGTTGCAGGAAGGCGGCAACACAGCGAACCCCCAGGAGCTTACTTGAGTAAGTGACTGGGGTGAGCGAGGAAAGCCAACACACCTGCAGCTTGAAGTATGAAGGGTATAGCACAAGATCGGCACCCACTAGCGCTTTAGCGGGGCGTTCAATACCAACCCACGGCTGGCGGCTTAGTCGTACAGGTGAATACTGGCGATCTGGTAGCAGAACTCTTCACCATCTTCGTCATCATAAATGGTGAAGTAGCCTTTTTCCGCCAGCGGGCTTTGTTGAATGTCAATGCGCTGCAACTGCCGGGCATTGATATCGTCATAGCCGTAATCCAGATAAAAGGCGGCATTTTGGTAGTCGATATGCAGCGTGAACGGATAGTTGGATTCGTCACCGCGGCCATCGTCGTTTCTCACTACGCCAAACCACTCCCCCTGGCGGATCTGTTTTTCATCATCCACACCGCACAGCAACGTCAGGCTGTCATTTTCGTTTTCGGTGTAGCGGGCAGTTATTCTGGCAATGGGCATAGAACGTCCTCTTGGTAGGGTTAGGCTGATGCCTGGATAGTATAACAACAGCGTAAACGCATAGGCATCAGCGACACAGTAAACATTATCTGTCGCTGGCGGCACAAGCCTAATACACTGAATAAAATAATAATCACCTTTTTTCTGGTGCACGGAGCGATAACCATGATCCCACAACGCCCACGCAGTGAACGCGGCCAATTGACTGTAGCCGGTGAAAGCTATGGCAAATCGTTATTGGGCGCACCGCTGCTGTATTTCCCTGCGGCAACCGGCACCACCGAAGCCGGGCTGGTGCTGGCCGGTACCCACGGTGACGAAACCGCCGCCGTGGTGGCGCTATCATGCGCGCTACGCAGTATTGCGCCCAACCAGCGCCGGCACCATGTGGTGTTGGCCGTGAACCCCGACGGCTGCCAACTGGGGCTGCGGGCCAACGCGAACGGCGTGGATCTCAACCGCAACTTCCCCGCCGCCAACTGGCGCTCCGGCGATACGGTTTACCGCTGGAACAGCGCGGCCAAGACGCGGGACGTGCGGCTTTCCACCGGCGGCCGGCCAGGCTCGGAACCGGAAACCCGAGCGCTGTGCCGCCTGATCCATAGCCTGAAGCCGCAGTGGGTGGTTTCCTTCCATGAACCGCTGGCGTGCATTGAAGATGCCGGCAGCTCGCGCCTTGGGATCTGGCTGGCGCGCCAGTTTGCCCTGCCGCTGGTGAGCAGCGTTGGTTATGAAACGCCGGGATCGTTTGGCAGTTGGTGCGCGGATTTATCGTTGCCGTGCATTACCGCAGAACTGCCGCCAGTTTCCGCCGACGCGGCCAGTGAACAATACCTTGAGGCGATGGTGGCACTGTTGGCCTACCGCGCCTGACCCTGCTTTCGGGCAAGCCGTTGGCAGTTACGGCCGGTTGATTTATGGCGCAGTTTAACCTGGCAGACACAGTCTATTAGCAAACTTTATATATCCAATTTACCCATGTTGACATAAACTTGCGTCACGAGTAAGCCGCAGGCGGCGCCCCCGAACAGCAGTCAATCGCCGCGGGCGCGGCCCGGCGCAGGCGATATTCATATCGGCTGTGCCCTTTGTTATCAACACCTGTAAAAGGAATCCAGCAATGACCCAGACAGTACATTTTCAAGGCAACCCGGTAACCGTTGATGGTAAACTGCCGCAAGCTGGCGAACAGGCCAAGCCTTTCACGCTGGTCGCCAAAGACCTGTCCGACGTAACGCTGAATAGCTTCGCGGGGAAACGCAAAGTTCTGAACATTTTCCCAAGCATTGATACCGGCGTCTGCGCCACATCCGTGCGCAAATTCAACCAATTGGCCAGCGAATTGGATAACACCGTGGTGCTGTGCATTTCTTCCGATCTGCCGTTTGCCCAGTCCCGCTTCTGCGGCGCGGAAGGGTTGACCAACGTGGTTACCCTGTCCACCCTGCGTGGCGCCGAATTCAAACAGGATTACGGTGTGGCGATCGCCGCAGGCCCGCTGGCAGGCTTGACTGCGCGCGCGGTGGTGGTGTTGGACGGCCAGGATAAGGTGATCTACAGCGAACTGGTGAATGAAATCACCAACGAGCCTGATTACGATGCAGCGCTGGCGGCACTGAAATAAAGCGCCAGAAGCCAGGCATTTCTTGGTTTGAATAAACAATAAGCAGCGCAACCGCGCTGCTTATTTGTTTTATCGACGCATTGCGCGGCGCGGCGTTATTCTTCGCCGTCGTCTGCCGCCTTACGATTGCCCAGCCCATACTCGCGCAGCTTGTTGGCGATCGCCGTATGGGATACGCCCAGCCGCTTTGCCAGCTTGCGCGTGCTCGGGTAGGTGCGATACAGGCGCGTCAGCACCGAGCGCTCAAAACGCTTGCTGATATCGTCCAGCGACCCATCCAGCGCCTCATCGCCCAGCGGTATTTCCGATTCAAACTCCGGTAGCACAATATCCTGCGGGCGCAGTTCATAGCCTTCGGTTTGGGTAAGCGCACGGTAAATGGCATTCTTCAACTGGCGCACGTTACCAGGCCAGCCGTATTTACTTAGGAAGGCATTCAGATCGTTAGAGAGCTTTGGCCGCGCCACGCCCTGCTCGTCGGCAAAGCGCGCCACAAACAGTTCGGTCAATGGCATGATGTCCTGCGGGCGTTCGCGCAGCGGTGGGATGTTCAGCGCCAGCACGTTAAGGCGGTAGTACAGATCTTCACGGAACTCGCCGCGCTGCACCAGTTCGATCAGGTTTTTCTGCGTGGCGCAGATCACGCGCACATCCACATGCACTTCGTGCTCTTCACCCACGCGGCGGAAGGTGCCGTCGTTGATAAAGCGCAGCAGTTTGGCCTGCATCCGCGGCGACATCTCACCGATCTCATCGAGCAACACCGAGCCGCCGTTCGCCTGCTCAAAAAAGCCTTTCTTGCCTTCGGCCGCCCCCGGATAGGCGCCCGGCGCATGGCCGAACAATTCGCTTTCCGCCACGTCATCCGGCAGGGCTGCACAGTTCAGCGCCAGGAAGGGCTGCTTGCCGCGCGGGCTGCGCAGATGGCAGGCGCGTGCCAGGATGTCTTTACCGGTGCCGGTTTCGCCAATCAGCAGCAGCGGCGCATCCAGCATCGCCAATTTGCGCGCCTGTTCCAGCACCTGGCGCATTTTCGGGGCGGTGGCGACGATATGCGCAAACTCGCTGTCGTCATTAACCGCCAGGTTCTGCAACTGGCGCCCCATGCGCGCGGTGGATTTCAGCATCACCACGGCGCCGACCGTCGCCTGTTGCTGGCTTTCGTCTTCCAGGCAAATCGGCGTGATCTCCATCAGGAAATCCTGGCTGCGGATCACCACCCGCTCGGAGTGCGGCGTACTGTTGCCGGTTTCCAGCCAGCGGCCAAAATTATACCCGCCGATCAGCGCCCCGGCGGTCTGGTTGCGCAGCTTGTCCTCATCCAGGCAAAACAGCGCCTGCGCCGCCGGGTTAGCCAGTTCAACCTTCCCTTTCATATCAATGGAAAATACCGGTTCCGGCATCGATTGCAGCAACGCGCGCAGCGAGCGGTGCTCATGTTCCGAAGGCATAAAGCTCACGGTGCGCACATCGGTCACGCCGTCGATACGGCGGATCTCCATCATCAGCGCACTGAAGGTGTCAAAATCCAATTGGGCAAAGTTCAGGTAAATTCGGCCGATCGGCGCGATCTCGATACCGCGCAAATCGATATTACGCAAAACCAAAAGATCGAGCAGCTCTCGGGCCAGGCCGAGCCTGTTTTCGCAAAATACTTCCAAACGCATCAGTAAGACCTTCTCTTTGCAGGTGCGGATAACTGGCAACGATAATACTCTCTCCCTCTGCGGGGAAGAAGCCATCTGTCAGCAAAAGTTGACAGGAATCCGTATTCGCGCGCTTTCCGATGGCTTTTGCACCAGGCAAGCGACAATCTGCGATGATTTACCCCACGGCTGGTGGATGATTGCAAGGGGCGGCGGTTTTTTAGCGCAACATCTCACGGGCGGCACATTAAGCTTACGCCGCGGTGTTGGCTGCGCCCGGCCAGGCGCAGCCGGCGGGCTATTTATCCTTTTTGCCCCCTTTCGCCATCACGTCTTTCAACTGGCCGATCAACTGGCCACGGAAATCAGACAGCTTTGGCTTATCGCCATCCAGCCACGGCAACGGGCGGCACAGCTCCATCGCCTTTATCCCAAGGCGCGCGGTCAGCAGGCCGGCGCCGATGCCCTGCGCCGCGCGGGCGGAAAGGCGTGCCGCCAGATCCTGCGATACCCAATCCATCCCCACTTCTCGCACCAGTTCCGAAGCGCCGGCAAAAGCGATGTTGAGTAACACCAGCCGGAACAGCCGGATACGGCTGAAATAGCCCAGCTCAATGCCGTATATCGCCGCGATACGGTTAATCAGGCGGATATTGCGCCAGGCGATAAACGCCATGTCCACCAGCGCCAGCGGGCTGACGGCGATCATCAACGTCGATTCCGCTGCCGAGCGGCTGATTTCCCGCCGTGCCTGTTCGTCCAGCACCGGCTGCACCAGGCTGGCGTACAGCGCCACCACTTCACGATCGTTTTGCGTTTCATGCAGCGATGCCTGCCAGCGCTGCAAAGCCGGGTGGCCCTGATCCAGGCCGGCCTGGCGCGCCAGTTTCTCGCAAAACGCCCGCCCCTGGCCCAGGCCGTGGCTGTGCAGCAATTCACGTGCCACGTCGCGCTCCTGCGCGCGCTGGCGCAGGCGGTACAGGCGGCGCCATTCGGTCGCCAGCGCCCCCACGCCGGCAAAGACGATCAAACCGCCGGCGACGCCGCCGCCAAGAGCGCTCCAATCCTGCTGTACCCAGGCGTTATGCAGCCACTGTACGCCCTGCGCCACTACACTGACGCCGAACAGCGCCAGCCCGGCGTTAACCATCTTGCGCCACAGGCTGCGTTTAGGTTTCAGCGCCGCGTTAACGATGCCTTCAGCGCGCCCTTCCTCATCCTCCAGTTGGCGTTCCGGCTCGGCCGGGTGAAAATATTCCGCCTGGTTTTCGTCGAAGGTCAGGCCCGAACGGAGCGGCGGCTCTTGCGGCGGCTGCAAAGGCGTTTCGAAATCAATACGGGGTTTCAATGGTTCGCTCATCGCAACTTATCTCCCAGTAAAAACGCCATCACGGCATCCAGCCGGATATGTGGCAACGGACTATCCGGGCTCATCGGGCGTGGGCGAAAGGCGTCAAAGTGGAACCCCTGGTTTTGCCAAAACGGCAGCCCCGGCAAGCGTGCCGGCACTTCGCCGGGAAAGACCGTCAGCGGCGCGCCGTCTTCCAGGCGATTGCCCTTCAGCGCCGGAATAAGCTGGCCCTGATATTCCACCATGCCGCTTTCGGTCGCCTGCACCGAAGCCAGGCCGACGCAGTCCATGCTGATGCCTTCGAAAGCGGCGTTTTGCCACGCTTCCTGCACCAGCTGCTGCAACAGCGAAACCAGATTGGCGTGCTGATCGGCAGTGATGTGGTCGGCCTTGGTGGCGGCGAACATCAGCTTGTCGATGGTGGGGGAAAACAGACGGCGAAACAGGGTGCGTTTGCCATAGTGGAAACTTTGCATCAGTTGGGTCAACGCCAGGCGCATATCGTTGAACGCCTGTGGCCCGCTGTTGAGCGGTTGCAGGCAATCAACCAAGACGATCTGGCGATCGAAGCGCACAAAGTGCTCTTTATAAAAATCTTTAACGACCGACTGGCAATAGTAGTTAAAGCGGGTGCGCAACATCCCGAAATAGCTTTGTTTATCCGCCTGGGCCAGCTTCGTTTCGCCGCTGTCATCAATATTCGGCCACGGGAAAAACTGCAACGCCGGCGCCCCGGCCATATCCCCCGGCAGCACAAAGCGCCCGGGCTGGATAAAATGCAGCCCTTCGGCTTTGCAGCGCAGCAGGTAGTCGGTATAAGCCTGGGCAATCGCTGCCAGCCGGCTTTCATCCGCGGGCGCCAGCGGATCGAGGGTTTGGCACAGCGCCAGCCAGGGTTTGGCCCATTCGGCGCGCTCGCCCTGCAACAGCCCGGCCATCTGGCGGGACCAGACCAGGTAATCCTGCTCCAGCATCGGTAAATCGAGCAGCCATTCGCCGGGGTAATCGACAATTTCCAGGTACAGGGTGGATGTCTCTTTGAAATGGCGCAGCAGCGAATCAGTGGAGCGGTAGCGCAGTGCCAGGCGGATCTCGCTCACGCCGCGCGTCGGCGTCGGCCAGCTCGGCGGCACGCCGTACAGTTGCGCCAGCCCTTCATCATAGGTAAAGCGTTGAATGCCCAGATCGCGTTGCGGAATACGTTTCACGCCCAGCAAGCGCTCCTCGCGTGCGGGCGAAAACAGCGGCAAGCGCGCGCCGCTGTGAATATGTAGCAATTGGTTGACGAATGCGGTAATAAAGGCCGTTTTGCCGCTGCGGCTCAGGCCGGTGACGGCCAAACGCAGGTGGCGATCCATCCCCCGGTTGACCAGTGCCGTTAACTCATTTTGCAGTCGTTTCATTGTTCTCCTTGGCAAAGCGCCCAAAGGCCTTGGTTAACCCTTTGCGAAACATCGGTTCCAGTATCATAGCCAGGATCAGGCGCAGCGGCTTGCGGCTAACGGTTTTCAGCAGCCATGAGGTGGCGCCCGCTGGCCCATAGCTCATTAGCGCTATGATGAGCACTTTCGCCAGTGTCTTCAACACTGCACCTGCCCCTTGTTTAAATGCATGCGATTTTGGGGCGTTCGCGCTTAAGGTTTTCGTCATTATGCTTGCCCTCCGGCATTAGATGTGGGGAAACAGGCGCACCTAAGGCCCGCCATCCGGCATGATGCGGGCCTTTGATGGGTAAGGCGGGTTACAGATTGCGAAAGTGGCTGCGCACGCCGAAGGCGTCGGATGTGACATAACGTTCGATCTGGCGCAACTGTTGTTCGCCGCTGCCCAACTCATACTCCAGTTGATCCAACAACTGGCGCGGCGTTTTCTGCTGTTCGCCGGCAAAGCTGCTGGAGGGCGCTTCGTCCAGCACAAACGCCAGTACGATATAGGCCACTACGGTAAAGAAAAACAGCCCGAAAAACAGCGACAGCACCACGATCACGCGAATCAACCGCACCGGTACGTCCAGATAGTGCGCCAGGCCGGCGCAAACCCCTTTCAGCATGCCCTCTTCCGGCACGCGAAACAGTTTTTTACTGCCCAACGGATTGCTCATTAAGACTGTCTCCAGTTCGGGTGTTCTGCGTCCAGAATGTCTTCCAGCGCCTGAATGCGCTCGCGCATACGTTTGGCGTTGTCCGTCAGTTGCGCCAGGCGTTGCATCTCCTGGCCGCTGAGTTGCATACCATTCTGCTGGCGATTGCTGTAATGCAGCCAAAGCCAAATCGGTGCGACAAACAACACGAAAATTGTCAACGGGATGGCAAGTAACAAGGCAGTCATTGGTTTTCCTTCTTATTCATCTTGATTGGGCGGCCACACTCACTGTGGCCACGCCGTTACGTTACTCTGAACGGTTCATTTTTGCTTTTAGCGCCGCCAGTTGTTCGCTGATGGCGTCATCCGCTTTCAGTTCAGCAAACTCCTGATCGAGCGATTTCTTTTTGCCGATGCTGACGCTTTCCGCTTCGGCTTCCATGTGATCGATGCGCCGCTCAAACTGCTCAAAACGCGCCATGGCTTCATCCAGCTTGCCGCTGTCCAACTGGCGGCGCACGTCGCGTGAAGAAGACGCGGCCTGGTGGCGCAACGCCAGCGCCTGTTGGCGGGCGCGGGTTTCGGTCAGTTTGTTTTCCAGTTCGCCAATCTCGCCTTTCATGCGGCTCAGGGTTTCTTCCACCGCGGCCACTTCGCTGCTGAGCGTGGTAATCAGATCGGCGACCTTTTGTTTTTCGATCAGTGCCGCACGGGCCAGATCTTCCTTATCCTTACGCAACGCCAGTTCGGCCTTGTCCTGCCAGTCGCTGAGCTGGGTTTCCGCCTGCTCAATACGGCGCAGCAGGTGTTTTTTCTCTGCCAGCGCCCGAGCCGAGGTTGAACGCACTTCAACCAGCGTATCTTCCATCTCCTGGATCATCAGGCGCACCAGTTTTTGCGGATCCTCCGCCTTATCCAGCAGCGTGTTGATGTTGGCGTTCACGATATCGGCAAAACGAGAAAAAATACCCATAATTCACTTCCTCTTTGTTTCTGGCGGCGTCTACAGCGCCACATGAGTTGGTACAGCTTGCTACTGGATTAATCAAAACCCGTGCCAACTTTTATTGTATTGAAATTTAAGTAATATTTATTTTTGACTCTCTGGCGGCATGCTGTAGAGTGAGTATTTTCACCAAACATTGGCGAATTTTATCATGACGACACCGATCGAAAACCTGCTGGGCGAGGCCAACTCGTTTGTCGAAGTACTGGAACAGGTTTCGCAACTGGCCAAACTGGATAAGCCGGTGTTGGTGATTGGCGAGCGCGGCACCGGTAAAGAGCTTATCGCCCATCGGCTGCATTACCTTTCCAACCGCTGGCAAGGGCCGTTTATTTCACTTAACTGTGCGGCGCTCAATGAAAATCTGCTGGATTCCGAGCTGTTCGGCCACGAGGCAGGCGCCTTTACCGGCGCACAAAAGCGCCACCTGGGGCGTTTTGAACGCGCCGATGGCGGCACACTGTTTCTTGATGAGTTGGCAACCGCGCCGATGCTGGTGCAGGAAAAGCTGCTGCGGGTGATTGAATACGGCCGGCTGGAGCGCGTGGGCGGCAGCCAGCCGTTGCAGGTGGATGTGCGGCTGGTTTGCGCCACCAATGACGATCTGCCGGTGCTGGCCGCGCAGGGCAAGTTCCGCGCCGATCTGCTCGATCGGCTGGCGTTCGATGTGGTGCAATTGCCGCCGCTGCGCCAACGCCAGCAGGACATCATGTTGCTGGCGGAGCATTTCGCCATTCAGATGTGCCGGGAGCTTTCGCTGCCGCTGTTCCCAGGGTTCACCGCCAGGGCGCGCGCCACACTGCTGGGCTACGGCTGGCCCGGCAATGTGCGCGAACTGAAAAACGTGGTCGAACGCTCCGTTTACCGCCATGGCACCAGCGACAGCGAGCTGGACGAGATCGTCATCAATCCGTTCGCACGGCACGATACGCCGCCGCCAACTGCCCAAAGCGAGCCGAATATCCGCCAGCCCGCGCTGCCGCTGGATTTGAAAGCCTGGCAACTGGAGCAGGAAAAAGCACTGCTGGAAGCGGCGCTTAAACAGGGCCGTTTTAACCAGCGCAAAGCGGCCGATCTGCTCGGGCTGACTTACCACCAGCTACGCGGAATGTTGAAAAAACATGCGTTAATGCAAAACGGCCATGACGAAGACGTATAGATGCCGAATGGGTGGCACATCACATAAGCCAGGCCTACGTCCCACAACTTAACAAAAGAATTATGGTTTCTTCCCAACGGCAGTAAACCTGGCTCGCCAACCCAAGTGGTTTTCAAAGGACGAGAGCTGGGACAATTTGGCTTTATCATTGGCCAGAAGATCGATGTGATCGCTGGGCCAGGGCAACCGATATTCGACTGGAAAATTAATGGTAACTGATTGATATACACAACAACCCCCAACCATAAAAATCAGGGGTTGCGTATCAGATCATATTAGTTTTCGTTATAAATTATGTCTTCAACAAGATTACCCCCATTGAATTTCACACTTAACATAACTTTTTTACCCAAAAAAACAGGAACAAATAAATATATCCGTCGGTCTTTTACAGCGGAAAGATAAACCCAATTATTAGTCTCATTATATTCCAGAGGAATACTCGGCCGTCCAAAGAATTTCAACACATCCTTTTTTGTGGATTAACCAATTACAATTGGTTTGCTGATAATATATTCACCGCAATATGCATTACCCTTGAAAATAATTCCGCCGCATCTCCTCTTCTTATTCGTCAAGTATAGTCATTCCTACCGACATATAAACGCCCGTGTAATTTATTTTCTATCCTCCAATGACCTCGCATGACTAAAGAAAACTTCTCAGCCGATAAATAAGCCGAGCTGATATAATAACGCACCTGCACTTCCGGTTCTTTCTTATCGTCATTAATTTCGGAGAGAAACGTTACGTTACCCATCATCTCCAGCGTGACAAGATAATCCAGTTCATCGGATGTCATCTTGTCAGCGAGATCCTTAATGGCAGCACCGGTAAGACCAACAACCCCAGCTTTTTCGCCTATCTCCAGTAACTGTTCTGCAACCTTTGTACGACACGGTGAAGCTATTACACAACCTCTGGCGACAAGGCTCATCGCATTATTCTCAACGACTATTTTTTCTATGACGCTCATGCAGCTTATTTTTCAACCATGCTCCTGCACCTAATACTACTCCTGCAATGCCCCCTTTTTTTTAATGCGATATGTAATGCATCTTCCCATGAAAAAAGGAATGTTCCATCATTAAAGTAGAAAATTGTTGATACTCCTAACTGGCATATAAAAAGAACAACAGAGATTAAAGCAGTACAGTACACAACCAAGAAAAGGAGCCAAAAAATACCAACCTTGCTGAAGAGATTCATTGCTTCTTATCCCGCTTGTCTAACTCATCTTTTACAGCTTTTCCTGTAAGTTCAGAAGCAGTAGAACCTGTAACTGCACTAATAACATCTTTTGTCACTTGATCAGTTACCGGAGGCAATGAATCAACAACTTTGCCCCCAAAACTACCAGCCGCACTACCAAAGGCATTACTTATCACACAGTTAGTCGGATCTTCCCCTTTAATCGCACTCCCAATCGCAGCACCTCCCATATTGATAGCTGCTGATGCCTGCCAACTTTTACCTGTAGTAGCGGCAGCTGTCACACCGGCGAGAATTGCATCAACATAGCAGAAAGGATCATCCCCGCTAAGTTTTACCCCCGTGTTTACACCCACACCGATTGCAGCATTGCCATTAATGGCCGAGGTCACCGCACCCAGTACCGCATGGTCCATCAGGTTGGATTCAGTGTTCACTTTGCCCGTATCTGGCGGAGGTCATATTATGAATGACCTCCGCCAGATACGGCGCACTGCCGCCGTCGCCGCCTGGATACCCTGCTGGAGCGCGCTGTCGTAGTTGTCGCTGTCCTGCTCGCTAATCAACCATGTCAGCCATTTACTTGCTGCTTTCATTACGCTTACCCTGCGTTATTTTCCCACGGATTTTGGCAGTATCATGAGTCAGAACCCGCCCCCCAAGCATTACGACACCTGAAGGTCAGCTATTACAGCCGCAGCCCCTGCCTGCACCTCAAGGGCCACTGGCTGGAAGCAGCGGGATTTGGCACCGATACCCCGGTAGTCATCACCGTTGAACACGGACAACTGCTGATACGCATTGTGGCTGAGTGACGGATAAAAGAATCCCGGCCTGTTTTAAGGGGCGGGATTTGTATTTCCTCAGGTTACTGGCTTATTCCTAAGCGAAAATCATCTGTTGGAAATAAAGGCTGAATTATAATCTCATTATTAAAAATAAATAATTTTGGTGATAACGCCGTGACATCATAAATATTTTCAGCAATCAAACTTAGCTTCGTTCGGAAAATAGGAATGCTAGCATCATCTACAAAAACAAAAACATCATCATTTATTATGGTATTTTTGTTCAACAACTCATCAACACTCTCATAATCTGAATGTTTTATTTCTGACCAAACAATATTTCCTTTTACAAGTGGATATTTATTTAAAATACCCACAACCTCCTGCTCAGCTTGCCCCTCAACTATATGAAAATCAGCACATAGTGCTTCACGACACTCATCAAATAAAGTCATTTCTTCTACCTATTTAGCTGCTTCAATATAGTTTCAAAAGACTTTTCATTACCCTCAAAAGGTATAACTTGCTTCACTGCTTTTCCAGGGCCTTTACCTTGAGAGTAATCCCATATATTAATATGGGTACCTTTTTCAGGATCATAATCAACACGCCAACCAACTTTTCCGTCGCTAGATTGACGTCCAATAATTTTTCCATTTCCAGCACTTACTTCTAAACGCCCGACAACTGGTTTAGAGTCTGCCCCTAAATTACCTACAAGGTTCAATGCCTTGTTTCGAGCAGTTTCCCAGTTTTTCTCCGGTTTTAGAGTTTGTTCAATTTTCGGTTGAGCACTTCCCTTGGCCTTACTAATCCCACCGAATGCTGCCGCCGCCGCACCCGCACCCGCACCCGCACCCGCACCCGCACCCGCACCCGCACCCGCAATAATATCTGCCTGAATATTATCCAGACCATATTCTTTCTGGAGCGCCTCAGAGACTTTGTTTGTCGCGACAACACCTTCAACCTGCATTTGTTGTGCAAAAGTCGCCGTCAGATCGTAGACCATCTTGATCGGGATATCTTCATCCAGAGCACGATCTATTGACTGTTTCACGGCCAGACTGTCGGTCAGTACGTCGCCGTATTTCTGCTGGCAAATTGTCGGACTGGTTGCACAGTCGCTGATAAGCTGTTGTTGCTGAGCGGTACTCAGTTCCTCGTACTTCTTGATAATACCGCTACAGTCACCGCCATTTGCCTAGCAGGATTTCATTTCAGCCGACCAGGCATCTATCTGTTTACTGCTCAGATAGTTATTCTCAACAACAGCCCCAACGACACGGGTTGGGATTTGCCAGCTTACTGATTTGTTTTTTTACTGCTTTTACGCTCTTGTAGCCTTGCTTTTATCCATAGTCCCAATCCAAGAGCTAAACCGATCCCCCCCCCTTTTTTAAGGGAGAGTAAAATAGTTTCTTTCCAGTTAAATTCAAAATAACCAGTCTTAAAAAAAACCAGCAACGAACCCAAATTACTTGCTATAAAACAAATGAAAAAAAACACAAAAAAGCAACGGTAGATTAGGGCAATAATTTCATATAACTTATTTTTTCTCATCTTTATGCTCCGCTTTATCAAGAGCATTTTTTGCAGCATCACTGACTATCTCACTTGCGGTAGAACCGCCAACAGCACCAATAACCTCAGCAGTACCTTCTTTAACTGCTGTCGATAACCCACCAGTAATATATTTTTCCGCTTTACTTCCCGCAACAGAACCTAGTCCAGCCCCAATAACCGAATTAGTAGGACTTTCCCCTTTAATGCCACTGCCAACCGCAGCTCCCGCCATATTTATAGCTGCTGATGATCCAATACCTTTTCCTGTCGCCGCCGCTGATGTTATCCCTGCCATTATTGCATCGACATAACTGAACGGTTCTTTTCCAGACAACTGAGATACTGTATTAACACCAACACCGATTGCAGCATTAAGCGCCATACCTTCTTTTATGGTAGTGCCTAGCACATTACCACCAAACATCAGCGGCGTGTCACCAATACTGGCATTCGATTTGTGATAGCCCCAAGTGTTCATGATTGTCTGAGCTTTAGACATTGCTTCAGAGTCAGGATTACGTTTCATGTAATCCTGTCCAGAGAGCAAACCTTTGACCAGTTCCTGCGAAACAGCAGAACCGTACTCCCTCTCCATCTCAGACGCATAAACACACAGATATCCCGCCAGTTCAGCCTGCTCAGCACTACTCATTTGTGAAGGGTCTTTAGTAAATTTAGAAACCAGTGCATCACTGCGTTTGTCGGCGTTTTCCAGCTTAATAAGTTCATTGGCGGTAGCTAATGACTTATCACCGTTCTTAATTTTCTCAACGGCCTTATCGAGTTTGTCTGAGGATGTTGCACCGAGGAAATTATTCTCAACGGTCGTCTTCCCGGCCTGTGCTGCCGTTAACGTATCCGCGTTACTTTCTCCAATCAACCCTCCTGCCAGCCCTGCCGCCAGTGTGCCCAACATGCTGATTGTCTGCTTCTCGCTTTCGCTCAGTTCGCTGG
>NZ_BAABEM010000043.1:0-33423 GCF_039540155.1 Gibbsiella greigii | reverse complement strand
TTTACTCGCTTAACAGCGTGTCCACTATTCGTGGGTAGGATCAGAGTGATGATTTTTATAGAGGTGAGCGATGTCTATTAATTCAGCACGGATACGGTTAAAACGACTCCCCTCGGGCCTATCAACGATCCAGTATGTTCCTGGGGGAATTGCTGCCTTCTCAATATCAGAACACTCAGGGTTATTGATGTATTTTTCAATACCAGACAAGACATCGAAACTGCCAACCCCGTAGCACTCTAACTTAACACTCCTGCCATCTGGAGACAGATTGTTATAATCCATCATGCATATCTGCAAAGCGTTCTACTCCTATGGTGGTACATAAAACTATATGATAAAAAAGATTATTTTTATTCGTAGTTGGTGGCTAGTAACACTATCAAGAACCAACAACTAATGTTTGAAGCACAATGCAATGTCAGCCAAAAGTTCTACCATGTCACATTAGCACTTCTTTTGAATTAGCATAGTCGAAACATAGCGGATGAGCGCTCATATTTCAATGGGACAACGTTGAAATGTTCACTGAATCCAATAGGGATGTAGGGCAGTGAGTCGCTACCGGCTATTTCGGCGAGCATATCCTCGAATGTGGGTATGGGGATTGAATGAATTGCTGAAGCTATTCGTTCTGCAAAACTCAGTTGAAAACAGCGTAAACAAAGGCTGTTAATCATGATTTACTTGATATTTTAAAATCTAGAAATACAACATTTATCAATTAAAATCATATGGTTGTGTTTACAAAGGTATCTACTGCTGCGTCACATGGGCTGGGTTGAAGCGTCCGATCTGATTGTTAAGGGGATGGAAGGTGCGATTGCTGCCAAGACCGTCACCTATGACTTCGAACGGCTGATGGAAGGCGCTAATCTGCTGAAATGTTCAGAGTTTGGCGACGCTATCGTTAAACACATGTAAGTGTGTTTTAGCGCTGAATGATTACGGGAGCTTAATGCTCCTGTTGTTTTATTATTAAAAGCGCAACGTTTATCAAAACATTATCAAAACGTTTTATCAAAACCCCTTCCGTTTGCTCGATCAGATAGCGACAGTTATCCAATTTTTACCTCGATCATCATGATAACTATCGGTCTGTTTTCTGGATTTATGACCAAGAAGAAGTTGGGTATTAAGCCTCTGTTCGCTATAGAGCCGTTCAGATAAAGACCGTTGTTCATGAAATGTGGCCGGCGTTCCCGCTCCCCAGTCAATATTTGCCTTTTCTCGGGCCTTAGTGAAATTCGTTGCCAGCGTATTTCCCGTAACCAAACTGCACGAAGGTGATGCGGCGTGGACTATCCTCCGATTGCTGCAGGTTTCAAGAGGCTGTTGCCACTGACAGACCTCAAAAAAGAGGCTGTCCTGCTGTGATGATGATGGGCTGAACATGGGGGAAACTTCATTGAGGACTGCCTGGCAATGCTGGATGTGCGGCTTGAAATGGACCCGGAAACAGAGCGTGAAAACATTTATGAAAAAATGCTAACGCGGTCAGAAAATTGTACTTTAGTTTGATAAGAATGGTCACGTAACTTATTTAAAAAAACCTCGCTTGTGCGAGGTTTTTTATGCTCTCATATTCATATGAATATATCTGCGGCATTATTAATGCATGACCAGGTTATTATGAGTATGATTTATTAATGACGACGCAGGATTATGACCGCGCTGAATAGGGTGAATATTAACATAATCCATGCCATCGTCCACGGCGTGCCATCGTGAAAACACGCAAGCAAAAGCGAAGAGATAATGCCGCTGCCATATTGCAATGCGCCGATCAGTGCCGAGGCTGAACCCGCTAGTGATGGCACTGTATCCAATGCTGCGGTCGTTGACGTCGCGGCGATGACGCCGTTCATTGAGAAGAATAGGAATACTGTCACCACCACTGCAACAATACCGCCGAGTTGCAGTTTTGAAACCAGCGCTAAAGTCAGTGCTGCAAGTGCAGCCACGGCCACGGCGATTTTCAGTAGTCTGTCCAGCGGATGTCGCGACACCAGACGCCGATTCACCATGCTCATCATCATCACACCGACAATATTGAGGGCGAACAGCCAGCCGTAATATTGCGGATCAACGCCGTAAAAACTGATATAAACAAATGGTGAGCCAGTCATAAAGGCATATGCGGCAACGTAATAAAAGGTCAGACACAGAGTAAAGCGCATAAACACACGGTTACGTAGTAACGATGAGTAGTTATGAAATATGCCCGCCAAAGATATCTTTATCCGTTTTTCCGGTGGTAGCGTTTCTGGCAGGGCAAATAATGAGAGAAACATCAGCCCGCCAATTACCACCAGTAACCAGAAAATGACATGCCAACTGGTGAGCTTGATGATCTGTCCTCCTGCCAGCGGCCCGATAATAGGGGCGATCGCCATAATGAAAAGTAGCGTTGAGAGCATTTGCGCGGCGCGGATGCGGGTAAACGAATCGCGGATCATCGCCCGCGCCAGCATTGGCCCAGTACAGGCTCCAAAGGCCTGGAACACTCGCCAGAAGACAATCTGCTGAATATCGGTCGATAGCGCGCATCCGGCAGAACCGATAACAAACAGCCCCATGCCGATAAATAACGGCAGCCGGCGGCCAAACGCATCGCTGATCGGTCCCCACACCAGTTGTGCTAGCGCAAAGCCAATGAGAAAACCAGTGATAGTCAGTTCAATATTACCCTGTAGCTCGCTTGCCATCAGCGGCATCGCAGGGAGATAAATATCCGTCGACAGAGACGCGAAGGCCATTAGCGTGCTAAGAATCGCCAGAAACAGCGGCCCGTGAATTTTGTTGTCCATATACTCTTTTTAACCTGTAAGTGATTATTCCTGTATCTAAGAATTGTCGTTAATACGGCAGCCCCGTTTTCCCGCTATATTGGTAACGTATGATCAAATAATTCGTTTATCGCCCTCCTGGAAGCGTCTTGCTGTGGCAAAGAACAGATGGTGCTGGGCATACTTATTCACGGCGAACGCCAGTCCTGAATCATAGATATGCGGTGATAGGGTGTGCCGCCCACACAATATCGTTAAGGTTGAATGCACCAATGATATTTGACCGGCTACGGCAGAACCGCCATTCTCAGGAGCTAGCTTAGCTGCCCGAAACTGAGCAGCGCCAAGCAGATAGCAGCATACAACGCATAATTATTGCAGACACGGTGGTAGCAACTCAGCCGGTGTTGAGTCTTGAATGTGGCAATCTGTTCAAGTATTAGGCCAAAAATAATTACCCAATGCTCCTCCTTATACTTAGTAAAATCAAGCTGTTCCTGTGATTTCAGGTATAGATCCGACGAGAGATATAACTTTGACAACTCGTGTAATGCCTATATTTGTGATACGAGCACAAGCGAACCTATGCCCGGGTTGCGAATAGCAGGACGAGCGTAACATATTGAACTTCAACTCCAATCCTGGCCGAATAAACCGACCAGGAAAAAATCATCTCGACTGGGGGAGAAAGATAACGGATTTACACAGAATTTGTTACTGGCTTAATAAGGCCGGCTAGAATCTTTCTTCTTTCAATTTTAATATATAGTCGTCAACTATTTTCTTGTTTTCTTGTTTTCTTGTTTTCTTGTTTTCTTGTTCATGGGAATAAAATGGTTTTAATAAGCAGATAAAGTAATTGTCCATGGTATCAAATGTTTCTTGAAAATAATCTGGAATAACATATTTACATGTGCCACAGAGAGTTTTTATATGAAATTTTTTATTGAGCCGGGGCTTTTTTTAAATAAGTTTACTCCTATGTCAATGCTTTTGTCTGGGGCGCAAATCACATACCATGACCTTCTGGAGAAAAATAACTTTCTTTTATTTTAAATATTTCATCAATCTTTGGGTCGTTTTCAATATGTATTTTTTTAAAGATTTAGATATACAAATATTTGCTACTACGTGATCGATTGTGGTAATTGATAAAACGATAGTGCAGAATACAATAAATGATATTCCCACGTTTCTGACTATATCATCGGAGTAAACGATGTAAACAGCCATAGTTATGAATGCAAGGAATATAAAACACCCAAGTATTTCTTCTCTTCTTTTTGGAGACTTTATTATTTTATAATTAAATAAAGAAAAAAGAAAGTTAATAATCCATAAATGAATATTAGTGAACGGTCCGGCATGCTTTATATTTTTATAATCATCATACAACGGTTGGTTAATGATGCATCACTAGTAGCATTGTGTTAACCATGGCATTATAGGGTGTATTTCATATAGGTTCATTCAAGAGTTAAAAAATTTCAAAAGAAATTTTCATTGCAGGGGAGGGCCGTGGCTATCGACTAGTAGGTGAACGGTGTAACCCGGGTGTGTATTTGGTGTTTGATTGATAATTTTGTTTAATGTTTTTATTTTTTGCTGCAAAAAGATGATGTTATCAATTCCTGCGATTTAGAAAGACTACAGCGCGTTTATCACGCCTTTTAATGCATTATTTCGGCAGGCATGAGCACTAATAGCAAATCCTCATGGCGTTAAATCAGTAGAATATCCCATTTGTAACCATGAAAACTATTAGCATGAAATTTATTTTTAAACAGTCCCTGTTCCTGCTGCTCTCTGTATTGATAGTGGCGCTTGCGGTCGTTGCATTATTTTTAGACATCCACTGGTTGCACAATGATGTGAAAGAACTGTCTATTACTGAGGTTTCTCAAGAGCTCATTTTGGCGGTGATCGTCGGTATAAACGTTTTTCAGGCGGTGAGGCACAAGGAGAAAACGCGTATTTCTGTATTAATCGCCGGTTTTTTTGGCTGTATGCTGATCCGTGAAATGGACTTTCTATTCGATGCGATCGCCTTTGGCTCATGGGTGTGGTTTGCCCTGGCCGTTGCCGCTCTGAGCCTGTTTTTGGGCCTTAAAAAAACGGCCGAGGCCGTTAACCAACTGGCTGTTTTTATGCGCCACCCAGCCTATGGCATGATGTTTTCCGGTCTGCTTTGCATCTTGATATTTTCGCGTCTGTTTGGGATGCATATCCTGTGGCAGCAACTGATGCAGGATGGATATATCCGGGTGGTAAAAAACGCAGTGGAAGAGGGCACCGAGCTGTTTGGTTATCTGCTTTGCCTGATGTCGACATGTTGGTATCTGGCAACCAATAGGCAAACAGACCGCCGCGGTTAGCCCATGGCATCGCGGCATAGCTGGCCGTGTTGCCAACAAACTCAACGGGAACCCTGCGGCTCCCGTTTTTGCAACTGTGCTGTAGATGCGTATGCCAGCCAGGCTGGCCATCTGGAGCCCATGCTTGTCAGGCCGCCGGTTCTCGCTGGCGGATAAAGTGCGGGATTGCCCGCGTGTAAATAATTTCGCTCACCAGTTCAATCAGCGTTTGCGTTATCACAGCGGCGGCAGCCAGCACTCTGATATTTTCCGGCAATGCCAGCGCAAGGGGCAGCACCACCAGCGAGTTGCGCGTCGAGGCGCTAAACGCCACGGCGCGGGCGCTTGCCGTGGGCAGGCGGAAAAGGCGCGCAGCGAAGGCGCCGGCCAATGGCGCCAAAACCGCGAAGCACAGATAAACGGGCACCACCGGCAGCAGCCACGTGATTTCTCTTATCACTGTGTTAATTTGGGAGCCTATCACCGCAACTAAAACCGCTGCCATCGCGGGAACCGGTAACCATCCCCACACGCTGTTCCAAGCGTTAACGGCTTTTGATTTCCTGGCAAGATAGAGGGTAACCACCGCCAGGCACAGCGGTATGAGAATCAAAAATATGAAGGCTTCGATAAACGGCTCTACAGATATCGTTATGGTAACCTGCCCGGCGGCGATGATCTTAAAATAAAGCGGCAACAGCATGAGCTGTAGAATCAGCAGCAAGGGGGTGGCGGAAAGCACCAGCCGCGAATTCCCTTTCCCGATATGTGTGAATACCACAACATAATCAATGCACGGGGTAAGCAGCACTAAAAGCGCACCAATAAAAATAGCGGTATTGTCGGCGATCGCCAGCGTTAGCAAGCCGACAATAACCGGTATAAAAATAAAATTTGCGGTCATCAGGGCGAAAAGAAACCGCTTATCATAGAAGGTTTCTTTCAGTGCCAGAAAGGGGATCTGTAAAAACATGGCGTACATCAGAATGGCGATAAGAGGGGTGACCAGTACGCTCAGGTGTTCGAAAAAGTGTGGCAACGCCCAACCTGATGCCATGGCAACAATCACACAAACGATATAAATCCAGACCTGATTTTTCTCTATTGAGTCCCTGCTCAAAATATTAACCCTCTAAACGAAGCGGAAATCGCAGGCATATGCCCTTTCATAAGCCATCTTGTTACAAGATGTTAAGATTAACACGCTTTAAAAAAGCAGTAAAAGCCGCCGCCACGAGGGTTAAACAAAAAAGAAAATAGCGCAGCCCGAGAACGTTGACCGATGCAGGTTTACGCTATCGCAGCGCTACTGCCGCGAGCCCAGATCTTGATCCCCGGATGCGCCGCTAATTTGCCGTGTCAGCTCATAACAACTGATAATTTTGCCGTCTTTAAGGCGAAAACGTGCAAATACTTCAAATTCACTCACTGTATTATCAGATTTTGTTGCCATCACAAAATGATGGGTATGTACATTATCAGCGGATTCGGCAATTGATGCTATGCGGATACTGATGCTTTTGGTCGCTGCTTTTAAGTGGAGCATGTGGGAAATGAATCCTTGATAATCCAGCTCTATGCCATTAACAATTTGTGTGTATTCGCGAGAAAAATACTTTTCAATAAGCGCCTTGTCGCCAATATTGGCACCAAGCACCTGTGTTAAGGCGTTTTGCACGATTTCTGACTGTATCACGGGTTCTTCTCCTTATGATCAATAGATTAGCATTATATACCTCATAGACGTAAAGTTGTAGGCGATTGCGGTTGTCTCTGGATTTCACCCTGTAACCGACAGAAGAATAGAGTAAATGCCAGTGATTCAGTGCCCTGTGTTGTGTGAGTGCAGACAGTGCTGCGTTGTTTTGTTGCGAATAAGTCATTATGATAATTTATCAAGCAATAAGTGAATATCGCCGGGTGTGTATATGATATTTTCGAAGTCTGGTCGCCGGCCATTCCGGCATTATTGCGCAATGCGAGTAATAAACATTAAGATGTGGTTTGCCTGCATGAGTATCGGCCTGGTGCTGGTTTTTAATTTATATTACTTTAATCTTATTAATTCTTGGCCACAAACGTTAATCAATCCAGGCTTTTACATCGATACATTATCGTTGCTTTTCCCTTTGTTTATTTTTTATGCAGTAACGCGGTTAACGATAAACCTTATTTCCGCTTTTTGGATCCGCCTTGGTCTCTATCTTTGGATTGTGGGGCAAAGCTTCGATTTGGCTGACGAGATCGTTTATCAACCTAAATGGGTTGCCTACTTTCTTGAAGATGCCACAAGGTTGGTGGGGATGTTATTTGTCGCTATTGGCGCTTATAAACTGATCGGGAAGATCAATGCCATGTATATGGCGGCGCGGGTCGAATCTTTTAGCGATCAGTTAACGCAACTCCCCAATCGGCGTTTTTTTATTGATACGCTGAGAGAAAAGAAAGGCACTATCGCATTAATGATTATTGATATTGATTTTTTCAAGCAAGTGAATGATACCTACGGCCATATCGTCGGTGATGAGGTGCTTTATAATTTTGGTAAGCTGCTTGCCGGCATGATTGGCGAACAATTTTTTGCCGCCAGAATAGGTGGTGAAGAATTCGCCGTTATTCTTGACGATGTTTCTGAGAAAGAGGCTCAGGCCATTGCGGCGACGATTCTCGCTTCTGCAAGAAAGATACTGGTGAATAATGATTATCCCTTGTCTGTCAGCATGGGGTTAGGGATAAAACATGCAGATGAAACGCAAGATGTGTTGATTAGAAAGGTCGACGAAGCACTATACCGCGCGAAGAAAAATGGCCGCGGCAGAATCGAATGGGCCACAGGCGCAGGTTTCAGTTAATGTTCCTGAGCGGTGGGGGGGCTTAGCGGCATGCCCGCTATCGGCTATTTTCGTTTCAGTTGTAGCCTGCATTATGGGCTTTTTAGGGCCCACCATTGAGGAAACCGTATTATGCTCAGGATACTCGGTAAGTCGTCATCCATTAACGTGCGCAAAGTGCTTTGGCTGTGCGAAGAGGCGACGATTAGCTATGAACAGCAAGATTATGGCGTGGGGTTCACCTCAACGCAGACTGCGCACTTCAAGGCGTTGAACCCCAATGGCCTGGTGCCGGTTATCGTTGATGATGATTTTGTGCTGTGGGAATCTAACACTATTTGCCGCTATCTGGCTGGCCGTGAGCAGCGTGATGATCTGCTGCCGGTGGCGCCCCGGCAACGTGCGCTGGTTGAAAAATGGATGGATTGGCAGGCGACGGAGCTGAATAACGCCTGGCGCTATGCCTTCATGGGGTTGGTGAGGAAAAGCCCAGCGTATAGCGAACAGCCTGCGATTGCGGCCAGCATTGCCGGCTGGAATGCGCATATGGGCATACTGGAAGCCCAGTTGGCGGCAACCGGCGCTTATGCCACTGGCGAAGCGTTTACGCTGGCGGATATCGTATTAGGGCTGTCGGTCAACCGCTGGAAAATGTCGCCGATAGAGCGCCCCGCGTATCCGGCAATCGATCAATACTATGCGCTGTTAAATCAGCGGCCTGCCTTTCAACGATATGGCAATAATGGCGAACCCTGACTGGTCGCATGGGTTATTGGTTTATCAGGACGGTTCAATACAAAACGCACGGTTTGCACCATGCCTTTATAAGGCTTGTTTTTCTCAAACTGCCATTTTGCGACCGCTTGGATCACGGCACCGTCAAACAGGTAATGCGGTTGGGATTCAATAATGCGTATCTGGCTGACTTTGCCGTCAGCCCCCACATCGTATTCAAATTTAACATGGCCGGTTAGGGCGTTAGCCCGCGCATACGCCGGGTACAGTGGATATTTGGCGCTGAGTAATTTAGGTTTGTTGATATCTCGCTTTGCAGGAGGTGCCGTGTGGGATGTGCAGGCGCTTAATGGCAAAGCCAGTATGGCCGCCAGCATCAGAGGTTTGATCATCATTTCAGTCCTTTGCTGAGAATGGTTTTCATTATAGTGTTGGCCGTGAGCCAAGGCTATATTTTTATGTTGCTTACCAGCATGTTAGCCATAATTCCTGCCCATCGAAAGGCCATAGCTATTCTGTCTGTTAGATTCCACTTATCGATTCAATAAAGCATACGTATTGGAAAGCTATCTAAAACCCCTGTACTTTGGTTCCTGTCATTAACCCGGAGGAAATAGATATGTCTTTGATCAATACCAAAATCAAACCATTCAAGAACCAAGCGTTTAAAAATGGTGAGTTTATTGAAGTTACGGAGAAGAGCGTTGAAGGGAAATGGAGCGTATTCTTCTTCTATCCTGCCGATTTTACCTTTGTTTGCCCAACTGAACTGGGTGATGTTGCCGATCACTACGAAGAATTCCAGAAACTGGGCGTAGACATCTATTCCGTTTCCACCGACACCCACTTCACCCACAAAGCGTGGCACAGCAGCTCCGAAACTATCGCTAAAATCAAATACGCGATGATCGGTGACCCAACTGGCGCACTGACCCGTAACTTTGACAACCTGCGCGAAGATGAAGGCCTGGCTGACCGTGGTACCTTCATCGTTGATCCAGAAGGTATCATCCAGGCAATCGAAGTGACTGCAGAAGGTATTGGCCGCGATGCATCCGATCTGCTGCGCAAAGTGAAAGCTGCACAGTACGTTGCCAGCCATCCAGGTGAAGTTTGCCCGGCTAAATGGAAAGAAGGCGACGCAACGCTGGCTCCTTCTTTGGATCTGGTCGGTAAAATTTAATTACCTCGCTTTTTTTGCTATTCACGTAATCGGGTGCATTGCACCCGTTTTTCTGCCAGGGAGACATCATGCTCGACACTACTATGAAAACCCAACTCAAGGCCTATCTTGAGAGATTGACCAAGCCTGTTGAGTTGATCGCCGCATTGGATGATAGCGCCAAATCATCCGAAATCAGGGAGCTTCTGGCAGACATCGCTGGATTGTCAGAGAAAGTTTCTTTTGTTGAAAAAAACGATCAACCCGTACGTAAACCGTCATTTTTGGTGACCAATCCCGGTTCTGAACACGGCCCGCGTTTTGCCGGTTCTCCGCTGGGGCACGAGTTTACTTCGCTGGTTTTGGCCCTGCTGCAGGTGGGCGGGCATCCATCGAAAGAAGCGGAAACGCTGCTGGAGCAGATTCGCCAGCTTGATGGCGAGTTCCACTTTGAAACCTATTATTCATTAACCTGCCACAATTGCCCTGATGTGGTTCAGGCGTTAAACCTGATGGCGATCATTAATCCGCGTATTACGCATACGGCGATTGATGGCGGCGCTTATCAGAACGAGATTCAGGAACGCAATATCATGGGCGTTCCGGCGGTATTCCTCAACGGCAAGGAATTTGGCCAGGGCCGCATGACGTTGAGTGAAATCGTTAACAAAATCGACACAGGCGCGGAAAAACGCGCTGCGGCGGAATTAAGCAACCGTGATGCTTACGATGTACTGATCGTCGGCAGCGGCCCGGCGGGCGCAGCCGCCGCGATATATTCCGCACGCAAAGGCATCCGTACCGGCCTGATGGGTGAACGCTTTGGCGGCCAGATTCTGGATACCGTGGATATCGAGAACTATATTTCCGTGCCTAAAACGGAAGGGGCTAAGCTGGCTGCGGCATTGAAAGTACACGTCGACGATTACGCCGTAGATGTGATCGACACGCAAAGCGCCACCAAATTAATTCCTGCGGCGGGCGAAGGCCAACTGCACCAGATTGAAACCGCATCGGGCGGCGTATTAAAAGCCCGCAGCCTGATCATCGCCACCGGGGCGCGCTGGCGCAACATGAACGTGCCGGGCGAAGAGCAATATCGTACCCGCGGTGTTACTTACTGCCCGCACTGCGACGGCCCGTTGTTTAAAGGCAAACGCGTGGCGGTTATCGGCGGCGGCAACTCCGGTGTGGAAGCGGCGATTGACCTGGCGGGTATTGTGGAGCACGTTACGCTGCTGGAATTTGCACCAGAGATGAAAGCCGACTCGGTACTGCAGGATAAGGTCCGCAGCCTGCCAAACGTCGATATCATCCTGAATGCGCAAACGCTGGAAGTGAAGGGCGATGGCGCCAAGCTGACGGGGCTGCAGTATAAGGATCGCGTTACGGAAACGGTGCACGATCTGTCGCTGGCGGGTATCTTCGTACAAATCGGCCTGTTGCCGAATACCAACTGGCTGGAAGGCACCGTTGAGCGCAATCGGATAGGTGAAATCATCATCGATGCCAAATGCGAAACGACGGTTAAAGGCGTATTTGCCGCTGGGGATTGCACCACGGTTCCTTACAAACAGATTATCATTGCCAGTGGTGAAGGCGCCAAAGCCTCACTGAGCGCCTTTGATTATCTGATCCGTAGCCAACCGGCAAAATAAACGGCGCGTATAGCTATTAAATTAGGCGGCATACCCATGCCGCCTTTTTGCGTGCAAAACCAGGCCAGCAACAAAAACGCCTGGCAAAATCTCTTTACCTCCGCTTTTCATACCACATACGAACTAACCCCCGGCGCGATATGTCCAATCATTTTTAACGGCGAGGCTTATTGGCAATGAAGAAATTTTCAGTGGTGATCGCGTTGTGTATGGCAGTGTTGTTGGCCGGCTGTGCCGACAGTGGGCGCAGTGGCCAGGGGGAAGGAACCACGGTGCATGGCACGATTAGCATGGGCACCACAATTCACTGACAGCCCCATGATATCTCCGGTTGTGAAGGCACAATCCCGGCCGATGGGGCTGTCGGCATTATTGTGTATGTTTAAATCCGCGGGGGGTTATGCGCCGCGTTGAAAATCCATGCGGATAAACTGTTTGCCGTTGGGGAGGGTGGTGCTTTCCTGGCCTATGCAGCCAAATCCGGCAGCGCGCATTGATGCTTCCAGTGCGCTTTCCTCGATATCAAGATGGATGGAAGCGACCTCCTGCAGATTATCCAGATAGGGAGACTCAGAGACAAAATTGCAACCTTTGTTTTTTTGGATAACACAGGATACGTATTTGATTTTGTCGTTGCTGACCAATCTGGTGAAAGCCGGCAGGCCGATGTATTCAATCAGCAGGTTGGCGACAACCAATTCGCTGTCCGGCAGGGTGGTGTTTGCATCGCTCAAATCCAGATTTAACAGGATTAAGGTGTTTTTTAATTCAGGATAACGTTCGGCACAGGCGGATAAATAGTTTTCATTTACGTCCACGCCATAAGCTTTCTGTATCTTTTCCGGGTTAATATGCTCCAGCCCGTTTCCACCGGCAACACCAAGGATGCAAATAGTTTCAACCGGGAAATTATTCAATTGGCCGCGCATAATTTCATTTAGCGTTTGCAATTGTTTAACATTATCGAGTTTCATATGGGATTCATAAATAGATAATGAAACCTTTTCCCAAGGATTTGACATATTGGTTTTCCTTATTTTTTTGTGAACAACAGTTCATTTACCAATAGGCCAGTATACAAAATCAATAAAATTATTCCCTGGTGGGGATATAAAGCGATATGTTTGGTTTTTTTATCTTCCGTTAGCGTAAAAGACTAAAAATTCGTCGATAGAAAAAGAACACGTTACGGTTTAATAATAATGATTATTGCTCAGCGGCAATATGCCCGCAGCTGTGGCGACGCCTCGGCCTTTAACTGATACAGGTGCTGTGGCCTTCCGGTTGAGCCGTTCAAAACGCGGGTGCTAAGAATGTTGATTTCAGTAAGATAAATCAGGTATTTGCGGCACGAAATGCGCGAAACGCCAATCGCATGGGCCAATGCGTCGGTGGTGAACTCTGCACCGTTCTGGCACCCAATCCATTCGCAAATCGTACCGAGGGTGATGCTGGTCAGTCCTTTTGGCAGCTTGGGGGTTTTATTATTGCCGCCGGGTAGCCGGCGCAACAGGCTATCAACTTCGTCCTGGCCGCAACATTCATGCCGAGCCAAAAGCTGTAATTGTTGCCGATAGCGTTCCAGCGCGGCTTTAAAACGGCTAAACGGCACCGGTTTTATTAAATAATCCACCACCCCATAGTGCAAGGCACGGCGCACCGTATTGGCGTCCCTGGCCGCAGAAATAATAATCACCTCTGTTCTTTCCTCCCGTTTACGTAATATCGGTAACAGTTCAAGTCCGTTTTCCTGATGGACATGGATATCCAGCAGTACCAGATCGATCCGGATCGTGTAGTCACTTAACAGCATTAGCGCCTGTGCCAGCGTGGCAACGGCCGCGTGGCAGTGAAAGCCGCTTATTTGGCCCAAATAAGCCATGTTGAGTTGGCTTATTTTGGGGTCGTCTTCAACAATTAGTACGTTAATCATGGATGCAGTTCTTGCCTTGGTTCCATATCTACATTGCCGCCCGCTGCATCATGCCATGCGTAAACCTGTTCGCGCCGTCGTCGGGGCAAGTCTGCGCTCACAAAGGCAGGGGGCTGGCGCAATCCCTGTGGCTACAGTGTAAATGATTATCCCGAAGGGGAAAGTGCGAATTGCTGATTGGGCACAGGTCGAGTCAATGGTGCCCGTATTTTACGCCGTAGTAATTGATCAATGGTTTCCAAGTGGAAATCATATTGCTAGTATTATGCCTGTAATTTGCTATTAAGATTTCTTTTTTGCAGTCAATTGGCAATAGGATACACAGTTATGGCAACAGTAAATCGAACGGGCTCTCCCAGCCCCCTAGAGGATGCATTGTCTCGTTTGCAATGTGTGTTGGTGGCACGGCGTACCCGTTATAACCCGGAAACCGTCACATGGGGCCAGTACGATATTCTGGAACTGCTGCGCCTTCATGGCGCGGCGACGCCTTCTACATTGGGCGAGCGTTTGGGCATGGCGCGCACCGGCGTATCTAAAGCTTTGCGCGTGCTGAAAGAGCAGGGGCTGGTAGCGCAGGCGCCGGCCGAAGGCGATCGCCGTGCGCAAGTAACGATACTGACCGCGCTTGGCGAGGATTTCCTGGCGCGCGCCGCCAGTGGGCGCCATGATGCTGCTCAACGCTTGGTAGGGGCCTTGACGCCGGGCGAACAGGCTATCTTCACGGAGCTGTGCCATAAGGCAAGTGCCGCGCTGGAGAGCGAGGGGCTTCATGACATGGCCGGCCGCCGATGAGCACTCAGAATAATCACCGGCACGCTATCGAAATCTTCGGCGCCCGTGAGAATAACTTGCAGAATATCAGCCTGCGTATCCCTAAACAGCGTATTACCGTGTTTACCGGCGTTTCCGGTTCGGGCAAATCCTCACTGGTGTTTGGCACCCTGGCCGCCGAATCGCAGCGTCAACTGAATGAACACTACAGCGCCTTTGTTCGCCACCGCCTGCCACATTATGGGCAGCCGCAGGTGGACAGCCTTAAAAATCTGCCGGCTTCAATTGTTATCGATCAAAAACCGCTGGGCGGTAATGCGCGCTCAACGGTGGGCACGGTAACCGATATCCAGCCGTTGCTGCGGCTGTTGTTTTCACGCGCTGGGCAGCCGTTTGTCGGCTACGCGAATACCTTTTCCTTCAATCACCCCCAGGGCATGTGCCCGGAGTGCGAAGGGCTTGGGTTGGTCAACCAACTGGATCTCACGCGGTTGTTTGATCGTCGCAAATCGCTGAACCAAGGGGCGATTAATTTCCCCACCTTTGCCCCAGGGACTTTCCGCTGGAAGCGTTATGTGTGCTCAGGGCTGTTTGATAACGACATGCCACTTCACGACTATAGCGAGGCGCAGTGGCAAACCCTGCTGTATGCCGACGATCTGCCCGTGCCGGCCCCGTTGCCGGGGTGGCCAGCCACCGCGCGTTATCAGGGCGTGGTGCCGCGCTTGCGGCGTGCCTATCTGGATCACGAACCCTGCCGCCTGAGCCAGGCGGAGCGGGAGGGGCTGGCGCATGTTATCACTCGCCAA
Source organism: Gibbsiella greigii (assembly GCF_039540155.1). Taxonomy (NCBI): domain Bacteria; kingdom Pseudomonadati; phylum Pseudomonadota; class Gammaproteobacteria; order Enterobacterales; family Yersiniaceae; genus Gibbsiella; species Gibbsiella greigii. Next base: position 18,378 of record NZ_BAABEM010000043.1, on the reverse strand, counting down.
ATCTGCCCGGTGTGTGGCGGCGCGCGGCTCAATCCAACCATTTTGTCTTGCCGTATCCAGGGGAAATCCATTGCCGATTGTGCAGCGATGGACGTGGCGGACTTACTGGCGTTTATTCGCAGTATCAATATTGCGGCGGTAGCCAGCGTGGTGGCGGGTATTGCCGAACGGCTGGCGCTGATGGTGGCGATTGGCCTGGGATATCTGAGCCTGGCGCGTGCGACGGCCAGCCTGTCTGGCGGCGAGTCGCAACGGGTCAAGATGGTGCGCCATCTTGGCAGTAGCCTGGCCGACATTGCCTATATTTTTGATGAGCCGAGCGTGGGGCTGCACCCGCGTGATGTGCGCCAGCTCAACATACTGCTGTGCAGGCTACGTGACAAAGGGAATACCGTCCTGGTGGTCGAGCACGATCCTGACGTGATCGCCATAGCCGATCATGTGGTGGATATCGGGCCGCGGGCCGGTAGCGCGGGCGGTAACGTGGTCTATCAGGGCAGCTATGCCGGCTTACGTCAGGCCGACACATTAACCGGCCGCTGCCTGGCACAACGCCCAACGCTTAAGCGTCCGCTTCGCCAGCCAACGGGCCAACTGCCACTGTGCGACCAGTCATTACATAGCCTGCGGCGGGTGAATGTCTCTTTTCCGACCAGCGTGCTGACCGTGGTAACCGGAGTGGCTGGCTCCGGTAAAAGTACCCTGGTCAACCACCTGTTGCCGCGCGCATACCCCCACGCGGTGTTGATAGATCAGCGCGCGCTGGCCGCAAACCGCCGTTCTTCCATCATCAGTTATCTCGGGGCGCTGGAACTGCTACGCGCGCAGTTTGCCCGCAGCAGCGGCCGGCCAATCAGCCTTTTTAGCAATAACGGCCAGGGGGCGTGCCCGATATGCAAGGGATTAGGGCTGGTGCAGACGGATCTGGCTTTTATGGACAATGTGGAAACGCTCTGCGATGCCTGTGAGGGCACCGGGTTTACTGCCGCTGCGCGCGCCGTATTCTGGCAAGGGCTGAATATTGCGCAGGCGTTGGCATTATCGGTGGAGGCCGCGGCGCAGCGTTTTGCTGCGTATACAGCCATTGCCGTGCCATTACAGCGCCTGGCGCAGGTGGGGCTGGGGTATGCCTGCGTGGGGCAGCGGCTGAACACGCTCTCCGGCGGTGAGCGGCAGCGTTTGAAACTGGCCGCCAGCTTAGGTGGTGCGCATCCACTGTATGTTTTTGATGAACCAACCAGTGGGTTGCATATGGCAGATGTTGCGCGTTTGCTGGCGGTATTCGATGATTTAACTGCCCAGGGGAGCACGGTTATCGTGGTGGAGCATAACCTGGATGTTATCGCCCATGCCGACTGGCTGGTTGAAATGGGGCCGGGTGCCGGCAAGCAGGGTGGGCAGGTGATTTTTAGCGGGACGGCAACCGAGATGCTGGCTTCCCCGGCATCGGTGACGGGGCCATTCTTGAAACGGCATCTCAGCGGGCACGGTTGATATTGGCCTGGGCGATAAAATCCAAAAATGCCCGCAGCGGCGGCGCCATATGGCGCCGGCTTGGGTAGTAAAGGTAAAAGCCGGGGAAGGCGGGCGTCCACTCCGGCAGCAACTGCACCAGCCGCCCTTGAGCGATATCATTATCAACCTGATGCGCAAACTGGTATGCAATGCCTGCACCGGCGCACGCCACCTGGGTGAGCATCGCCGGCTCATCGACCATCAACGGGCCATCGACCACTACCTCCAGCTTTTCATCTCCCCGCTCGAACTCCCAACGGTACAGGCTGCCGTCGCTTGGCCGCCGATAACCCAGGCAGCGGTGGTGGACCAGATCCTGCGGCCGTTTGGGCTCTCCGGCGCGCGCCAGATAGGCCGGGCTGGCGACCACTTTCATCACTAAATCGCCGCTCAGGCGGGTGGCGATCATGTCCTGATGCAGCTTTTCGCCCAGGCGAATCCCGGCGTCGAAGCGCTCGGCGACAATATCAATCAACCGCTCCTCGGTCACGATATCCATGCGCACATCCGGATATGCCAGTAAGAACTTGCCCAGTATCGGCGCCAGATAGGTGACGGCGGCAACCCGTGAGGTATTCAGCCGGAGCACGCCGGCAATGCGTTGCGCGCTTTGTTTCGCGTCCAGCACCGCGCCTTCAAGCTCCTGCAGCGCCGGCGCCAGCCGCCGTATCAGCCGTTGGCCGGCCTCCGTAGGGGCAACGCTGCGGGTGGTGCGGTTAAGCAGGCGCACGCCAAGGCGCTCTTCCACCCGGCGAACCGTTTGGCTAAGCGTCGAGGCGGTAACACCCAGATGGGCCGCGGCCCGGGTGAAGCTGCCATGTTCCACGATTGCTGCGAAAGCACGCAGTTCAGCGTATTCAGTACCGCGCATTATGTTTGTTTCCCCACATAGCCTGCTTGGTTTTTTCATATTTTTTAAATAATAGCAAAAGTCTATTGTTGCCTGGATGAAAGAAACCAACACAAGGGAGCAACAGATGGGGCGATTTAGCGACAAAAACATATTGATCACCGGGGCAACCAGTGGCATTGGCCGTGCTGGGGCGCTGCGTATCGCGCATGAAGGCGGGGTGGTGATCGCCACCGGCCGCAACGCGGCGAAGCTTGCAGCGCTGCGGCGGGAACTTCCAGACAGCGCGCGGGTGATTTATAACGATGCAGCGGCGCCAGAGTCCGCAGCCGAATTGGTTGCGCTCGTCAGTGAGGTCGGGCCGTTGGACGGCCTGTGGCTGAATGCGGGCTATGCCGCCGTCGGGGAGGTGGCGCAGGTTACGGCCGCAGCTTTTGATGCCATGATGAATGCCAATGTCCGTGGGCCTGCGTTACAGCTGGCGCAACTTTCCACGCAGCTTAACGACGGCGCATCGGTGGTTGTCACCGCATCAACATCGGCCTATGAGGGGGCGGCCATTGCCAGCCTGTATGCCGCCACCAAAGGTGCGCTTATCTCGCTCGCACGCTGTTGGGCTTCGGCGTTGGGGCCACGAGGGATTCGGGTGAATACCCTGGTTCCCGGCCCGATCGCCACGCCTTTTCGGGATTTTATGGCCCCGGCTTTACGCGCGAGTTTCGAGGCCGAGGTGGCCGGGCGCCTGGCTTTGCCACGTATTGGCACCGCCGAGGAAGCCGCCGCGATCGCTTTGTTTTTGTTGTCTGACGAGGCGGCCTTCGTTACCGGCAGTCAGTATCTGGTCGACGGCGGGCTCACCCTGCTATAGGCCTGCGTGGGCGATTCTGTGGGGATAGGCAATAATGAACTCCACGTGGACGATATTGTCTGGATCTCTGTAAAGGGCAAACAGCGTCACGGGGCATATCGCCAGTGCCGCCAAGAGGCTGGCGCCTGTGAGCATTGCGCATTATTCGGATCAGTTTGCTTTTTATTCTGTTTGATAAAACAAGAGGATACCGTAATGACATTTAACGTACTGGGCTACGCCGCGCAGTCATCGAAAGCGCCGCTGGCGCCGTTCCATTTTGAACGCCGTGAACCGCGTGAAGATGATGTTGTGATTGAGATTCTCTACTGTGGCGTTTGCCATTCCGATCTGCATCAGGCTCGTAACGACTGGGGCTTTAGCCAGTATCCGATCGTGCCGGGGCATGAGATCGTCGGGCGCGTGGCCGCAGTCGGCGCGCAGGTCAGCAAATTCAAGGCCGGCGATCTGGTGGGCGTTGGCTGTATGGTGGATTCGTGCCGGGAATGTTCGCCCTGTAAAAAAGGGCTGGAGCAGTATTGCGAACAGGGCAATGTGCAGACCTATAACGGCATCGATCGCCACGATCATAGCGTGACCTACGGCGGTTACTCGCAAAAAATCGTTTGTTCGCAAGACTTTGTATTACGTGTTCCTGAGAACCTGGATTTGCAGGCGGTGGCGCCATTGCTGTGTGCGGGCATCACCACCTGGTCGCCGCTGCGCCGTTGGGGGGTAACCAAAGGCAGTAAGGTCGCCGTGGTGGGGCTGGGCGGGCTGGGGCATATGGCGCTCAAGTTGGCGCATGCGCTGGGCGCAGAAGTGACGTTGTTTACCCGCTCGCCAGGCAAAGAAGCTGACGCCAAGCGCCTTGGCGCCGACCATGTGGTGATCTCCACCGATGCCAAACAGATGGCGGCGGTGAAAAGCGAGTTTGAACTGATCATTGATACCGTGCCTTACATTCACGATATCAACCCGTATATGCCCACGCTGACGCTGGACGGCACGCTGGTGTTTGTCGGTTTGCTCGGTGATATCGATCCGGTGTTGAACACGATTCCAATGGTATTGGGGCGCCGCTCGGTCGCCGGTTCCTGCATTGGCGGCATCGCGGAAACCCAGGAAATGCTGGATTTTTGCGGCGAGCACAACATAACGGCGGATGTTGAACTGATCAACATGGATGAGATCAACCACGCCTATGAGCGGATGCTGAAAAGCGATGTGAAATACCGCTTCGTGATTGATATAAAAACGCTGGCCGCGTAAGGCGATTGGCGGGCAGACCGGCGGCGGGCATTTTAAGCTTTCGCGGCACGGTTGTGACGCAGGCCAGCAAACGCGAACGGGACGAATGGCGGCGCGAATGCCAGATCATTCAGCAGGATCCGTTCTCGTCGCTCGATCCACGCATGCGCATTGCCGCGATACTGGCCGAGCCATTGCTGCTGGAGACGGCTATTACCCGCAAGGCGCGCGAACAATGGGTGCGTGAGGTGTTGCACGAAGTAGGGCTGGGCGAAAACTTTCTGACGCGCTATCCGCATCAGCTTTCTGGCGGGCAGCGGCAGCGGGTGGTGATCGCCCGTGCCATTATTCGCCGGCCCGCGTTTATCATCGCCGATGAGCCGACCTCGGCGCTGGACATGACGGTGCAAAAGCAGATCCTGCAGTTGTTGAAGCGGCTACAGGAAAACTACGGCTTTGCCTGCCTGTTCATCACCCATGATTTAGGCGCGGTGGAGCAAATCGCCGATCGCATTTTGGTGATGGAGCAAGGGCGGCTGGTGGAAAGCGGCTGGAGCGATGACGTGCTGGACGCGCCGCGCCATCCTTATACGCAACGTTTGCTGAACTGTTTGCCGATGCTGAAGCCGCTGGCGGGCGGCGGTTATCAACTGCAGCAGCAACCAGCCGGCATGGGCGGGAAATAGCCTGCCGCCGGTTTAGCGTTCGTTTTGGCTGATGATGGCAAGGCGCGCGCGATACCCGTTGCGGATGTGTTGGCAGGCGGCCTCTTGCGCGGCGGCGCAATCGCGGCGGGCGAGGGCGTCGACTATCGCCTGGTGTTCCTGTTTGGCTTCTTCGGCCCGTTCCGCAAGCGCATAGGTTGTGCCGCGCAGCAGCGAGAGGTGAATGCGCAGGTTATCAAGCATCTCGTTAAGATAGGGGTTATGCGTGGAACGATAAATTTGCCGGTGAAACTGCCGGTTATGATCGTGCAGGGCTTTACTGTCCGTCAACGTTTGTTCGGCGTTGATCAAATCCTGCAACAGCGCAATCTCTTCATCAGAGGCGCTTGAAACGGCCAATTGCATCGCGAGTTTTTCCAACCCTTCGCGCACGGCGAACAGCTGGCGCAGCCTTTCATAACTGATATTGGCGACAATCAACCCGCGCTGCGGCCCCGGCTCTGCCAGCCCGAGCGTTTCCAGCCGGTGAAGCGCTTCACGTATTGGGGTTCTGCTCATGCCAAACTGTTCCGCCAGCCGCGTTTCCTGTAAACGCTGGCCGGGTAAAAGCTCGCCTTTTTCAATCGCGGCGATCAGTACTTCAAAAGGTGACATTGTCACGATTTCATCGTTTTGTTTTAATTTCATGTTTTTTTGAGTTTAATTTAAATTTTTCAAATTATTAACGCTGGAAACGTTCGCTCTATTGCCGCGGTAACCGCGTTATCAGCGGCGGCTGGCCGCTTTGGCTGAACGGCGATTCGGGTTTCTGGTGCCGGCAATTATGGCAGGTTTTACCGTTTACGCACCTGCCCAGACGGGTCGCCTTGCTCCTGTTGCGCGCCGGCAGTGGATTAACGGCCGCTTTGCTAATTTTGTTCTTAACATATCTAAAAATCATCTTTTGCCCTGCTTATCGGCACTGATATGTTTAGCTCAATATTAATTGTATACAAATGGATTCAATTACACATCAACTTGTTTTTCAACACTTATTTTGTTGGCTGGCAACAGGAAAACGGTAATGGCAATCACAGACGCTGCGGGAACGGCCCGCACCAGGGGCACGCAGCTTAGTCATTTTATTCATCATGCGCATGCGCTTGTTGTTCCATCCGCAGTGCAGCACGAGGCCAAACGCGCGTTGATAGACTTTCTTGGCGTGGCTCTCGGGGCGGCAAATGACGATGCGGTGTGTGCGGTGCGCAAAGTCGCCGGCGCCTGGAATGCGGCAGGCGACGCACGGATTTTTTTGGGCAAGACCACCACACCGGCCCTAGCGGCGTTAATCAATGCCACGATGGCGCACGCGGCGGATTATGACGACACCCATCCAGCCGGTGCGGGCCACCCTGGCGGGCCTTGCTGGTCAACTGCGCTGGCGATGGCGCAGGCGCACCCGGTGAGTGAAGAGCGTGTGCTAAATGCCTTTATCGCCGGTTTTGAGGTGATGGCGAAATTGGGCGGCGGTTGGGTGCCGGGCGTCGGGCGTAATTTGCAGCGCCGTGGTTTTCATCCGACCTCGGTTGTCGGGCGCGCAGGGGCAGCGGCGGTTGCTTCTTCCATTCTGGGGCTGACGGAACAGCAAATCCGTAACGCGCTCGGCGCGGCCGCTACCATGATGGGCGGTTTACAGAAATCTTCCGGTACCCACGGTAAACCGTTCCATGCGGGGAAAGCGGCGATGGACGGTATTCTCGCCGCGCAACTGGCTACGGAAGGGTTTGTCGGCGCCCATCATTTCTACGAAGCGGATGGCTGGGTGAAACACTTTATTCAGGACGGCAACGTAGAAATCCCACCGCTTGATTTCGGCAAGAACTGGGAACTGCTGACCAACGGATACAAGCTGTATGCCAGTTGCCGCGGAACCCATGCCTCGATTGAAACCGCCCGGCAAATTTACCCGCAGATTAAAGGGCGCCGGATCGCGCGGATTGCGGCGAAGGTGCACCCCATGGGGATGGTCAATGCCGGGATCATGGATCCGAAAACGCCGCTGGAGAGCAAATTCAGCATTCCCCACTGCATTGCGTTGGCGCTGAGCGGTTATGCCCTGACCGATACGGATTTCACCCAACAAACGGTGGACGATCCGAATGCACGCGCCTTGCTGGCGCGCCTGTACGTGGAGGCCGTCGAAGGCCAGTCCGCCAGCTCGGCGTTTATCGATGTGTGGCTGGAGGATGGCGAACACCTGCGTGCGCACACGGACGTGTATCGCGGCCACGCACAAAACCCGCTGACGGACGCAGAATTGCGCGCCAAATTCGACGCGCTGACGATTCCGGTGCTGGGCGCCACACGTAGCGCCGCGCTCTATCAGGCGGCGGCGCATTTTGAGCAGCCTGGGGCCCTGGCGCAAATCACCGCGCTGCTTGCCGGCGATTATTAATTCTTTTGCAAGGAAATTTGTTTCATGACCATTGCCCGGCAATTTGCCGAAAATCTGTTGCGCTTTTCCCGCCAGGCCTTTTCGCCGGCGGCGCAAGAGCAGGCCCGGATTGCCATCATTGATACGTTGGGCGTCACGCTGGCAGGCGGCGTTCAGGACGGCGCAACCAAACTGCGGCGCGTGGTGCTGCCTTCCGCCGCCGCAGGGAAAAGCCGTATTTTCGGCACCGACCTGCGGCTGAACGCCTTGGATGCGGCGCTGCTTAACGGCGTGTCGGCCCACCTGTTGGATTTTGATGATTCCAATTCCTGGCTGCACGGGCATATTTCTGTGGCCGTTCTGCCAGCCCTGCTGGCGTTGGCCGATGAGCGGGAACTCAGCGGCGATGCGGTGCTGCTGGCTTATCTTACCGGCTATGAAACCGCCGTGCGGATGGGCAAGGCCGTTAGCCCGTATCAATACCGGCACGGTTGGCACCCGACGACCACTGTGGGGATTTTCGCCGGCGTGGCGGCCTGCGCCGTTTTGCTGGATTTGAATGAGGAACAGACGGCAACAGCACTGTCGATTTGCGCATCTCTGGCTTCCGGCATCAAGTCCAATTTCGGCAGCCAGACCAAGGCATTGGTGGTTGGGCAGGCCGCACGCAGCGCCGTTATGGCGGCGCGGCTGGCGCAGGAGGGCTTTAGCGCCGGGCAAACGGCCTTTGAGCATCACCACGGTTATTTCCATGTGTATAACGGCATCGACAATGTGGATTCGACGCCGTTAACGCAACGCTGGGACGGCACGCCGCATATTCTCGATACCGAGAAAAGCAATAACTTTAAATACGTTTCCTGCTGTTACGCCATTCTGTCGCCGCTGGATGGCGTGTTGGCGCTGCGCGAACAGACCGGCCTCGATCCGGAGCAGGTGGCGGGCATTGCGGTGCGGGTGCATCCGATTCGTTTTCCGCATATCAACATACCGCAACCGGAAAATCCGCTGGCCGGCAAATTCAGCCTGCACTATTGCGTGGCGCGTGCTTTTGTCGCCGGAACTCTGGCGCTGGATGATTTTATTGAGCATGCACGCTTTGCCGATCCGGCAACCCAGGCGCTGATGCGCAAAGTGACGTTGGGCTGCCATGATGATGCGGCTACTCACCGCGCAGAGGTCACGCTGACAACCACCGACGGGCGGCAATTTCACCAGATCATTTCGGGGGCGCGTGGCTCCAGTGCGGACAACCCTTTGCCGGCGGGGTTGCTGGCGCAAAAATTTCTTGATTGCGCCGGCCGCGTTATGCCGCAAGAAGCCGCGCAGGCGCTGTACCAGCGGTTGTTGCAGGACGATTATCGCTGAATGGAGCGGCCATGGCATTACAGATGATCCCGGCGGAAATCACGCCGCTGTTTGCAGGAGTGATGGTGTGCTGCAGCTTTCTTACCTCGGCGTTGACGGCCGCGATGGGGCTTGGTGGCGGCACCGCGCTCTTGGCCGTCATGGGCCTGGGGATGCCGGTGAGCAGCCTGATGCCGGTACACGGCATGGTGCAGTTGGGTTCCAACCTTAGCCGAACCCTTATTCAGCGGGCTTATGTGGTCTGGCCGTTAGTGCTGTGGTTTTTACTCGGCAGCGCCGTTGGCATTGCGCTTGGCGCGCCGGTTGCCGCGATCATCCCGGACAGTGCGGCGCGCATCGCGCTTGGGGCATTTATCCTGTGGTCGGTGTGGCATAAGCGTGGCGAGGCCAAACTGCTTAATCGGCCGTTGTTCATTATTGGCGGCGGCATCAGCAGCATCGGCACGATGATTGTTGGCGCCACCGGCCCGATGGTCGCCGGGCTGATTAGCTCCCAGGGGCTGAAAAAACAGCCGCTCATTGCCACTCATGCCACCTGCATGGTGCTTCAGCATGGGCTGAAGATTTTGGCATTCGGCTTGATGGGGTTTGCCTGGGCCAGTTGGTTGCCGATGTTGGCTGCGATGATCGCCAGTGGCGCCTTGGGAACCTGGCTTGGCACCCGGCTGCTCGATAACTTGCCGGAGAAGTTGTTTCGCCTGGCGTTCCGGCTGACGATGCTGTTGTTAAGCGTGCAACTGCTCTGGCAAGGCATCCAGGGCTGGGGCGCTTAGATCATTTTCGCATTTGCTCTGGCGGAACCCTTCTTTGCCAAGACACGACGTTGCGCCAAACATAGGTGTACCGATGAGTTATAAATTTTAAAGCTTAATAAATACAATTAATTAATGGGAATAGGGGACGCTTATGTTGAAAAGAACCAAGTCATACGCCGCCGTCTTGCTGATCGCGTTAGGCCACCTTGCCTTTTCGGCTCATGCCGAGCAGGCCCCGGCAACCGATGGCGCCACGCTAAAGAAAATTAAAGCGCGTGGCGAGCTGGTTTGCGGCGTGCATCCCGCTCGCCACGGTTTTTCGTCAATCGACGGCAAAGGCAACTGGGCCGGGTTGGATGTGGATTTTTGCCGCGCGCTGGCGGCGGCGGTGTTTGGCGACGCCAACAAAGTGCGTTTTACCCCGCTGTCGACGGCGCAGCGCTTCCCGGCGATACAGTCCGGCGAGGTGGACGTGCTGTCGCGCAATATCACGGCTTCCCTGAACCGCGATGTGTCGCTGGGGCTGAATTTCGCGCCGCCTAACTTTTACACTGGCACCGGCTTTATGGTTCGCGCCGATAGCGGCGTGAAAAAAATCGACGATCTGGACGGCGCGACGGTGTGCATCACCCCGGGCAGCAGCACTGAACAAAACGTGGCGCAGATTTTCACCGCCCGCCATCTGCATTACACGCCGGTGGTGATTGAAAACAACAAAGAATATGTCGCCGCCTATCTGGCCGGGCGCTGCGACGTGATCGCCCGCGACAAGGTAGCGCTGCCTGGCATTAAGAATTTTGATGCGGACAAGCCGGACGACCATGTGATCCTGCCGGGCATCTATTCGAAAGAACCGCTGGCGATGGCGGTACGCAAAGGTGATGACCAATGGTTCGATATCGTCAAGTGGGTGGTTTACGCCACATTCAACGCCGAGGAGCTGAAGGTCAGCCAGGCGAACGTTGACGAGCAACTGAAATCGGCCGATCCGGATGTGCAGGGGCTGTTGGGCGTCAGCGGTGATTTTGGCCAGCGGCTGGGGCTGGATAATAAATGGGTTTACAACATCGTCAAGCAGGTGGGGAACTATGGCGATATCTACAACCGCCACTTTGGCCCACAAAGCACGGAGCCGCTGGATCGCGATCTCAATAATTTATGGACCAACGGCGGCCTGCTGTATGGCTTACCGATTCGTTAATGACGCGCCCCTGGTTGCAGGGGCTATGGCCCGTACCCGTTGCAGATACTGAAATGATAAAACAATCCGACCGCTCCAGCGCCTGCATTACGCAACCTGAAACGCCAAAGCTGGCTGGGGCGTTTCGTTTATCCACCCTGTTGGCGAGCAAGACCGCGCGAGCCTGGTGCTACCAGTTTTTATTGGCGTTGCTGCTGGCCGGCGTTGCCTGGTGGCTTTACAACAACGTGGTCGACAACCTGCGGGCGCAGCGTATTACCACCGGCTTTGCCTTTCTGGAACAGAGCGCGCAGTTTGCCATCGGCGAGACGCTGATTGATTACACCCCGCGCGATAGCTACGCGCGCGCGGTGCTGGTCGGTTTGCTCAATACCCTGTATGTGACGGTTTGCGGCATTGTGCTGGCGACCACGCTGGGGTTTATCGTCGGCCTTGGCCGGGTATCTAAAAACTGGCTGTTGGTAAAGCTGGCCGAAGGTTATGTGGAGCTATTGCGAAATGTGCCGGTGATATTGCAGGTGATCTTCTGGTCGGTGCTTATCCGTAACCTGCCGGCGCCGCGCGCGGCGATTGAACTGTTGGGGGCAGGCTATCTGACCAACCGCGGCCTGACCTTTACGATTTTGCAAGCGCACCCTGGCTGGCTATGGACGTTCTATGCATTGTTGGCGGCGCTGGTGCTGAATGTCGGCCTTTCGCTGCTGGCCCGCTTGCGCGCCGCGCTGATTATCGGGTTACCGTTGCTGGTCTGGTTGCTGAGCGGCGCGCCGCACGAGCTCGATCGGCCGGCGTTGAGCGGCTTTAACTTCCGCGGTGGCTTTACCATCAGCCCGGAATTCACTTCGCTGCTGCTGGGGATCGCCCTCTATTCTTCCGCATTTATCGCGGAAATTGTGCGTGCCGGCATCCAGTCGGTGCCGAAGGGGCAGCTTGAGGCTGCGCGATCGCTGTCGTTTTCTCCCTGGCATATGGTCCGCCATATCATCATCCCACAGGCGATGCGGGTCATGGTGCCGCCGCTCGCCAGCCAGTACGTCAGCCTGGCCAAGAACAGCTCCATTGCGGTTGTGGTGGGGTACCCGGAGTTGGCGAATATCAGCAATACGTTAATGAACCAGACCGGGCAGGCGCTGGAGGCTATCGCCATCATGATGGTGGTGTATTTGATTATCAGCAGCGCCATGTCATTGCTGATGAACCTGTTTAACCGTTACGTCGCCATTAAAGAGCGCTGAGGATTGGCCATGCAACATTCTGCGATTGATTGGCTGCGCCACAACTTGTTCAGCAACCTGATGCAGACGGTGCTCACGTTGACGCTGCTGGCGCTGATTTTCTTTGTGGGCGGCAAGCTGTTGCACTGGGGGATTACTGACGCCGTATTCACCGGCGGCGCGCAGGAGTGCCGTGTGGCTGCCGGGGCCTGTTGGGCGGTGATTGGCGAGAAGTACCGGCCGATTCTGTTTGGCCTGTATCCTTATGAACAACAGTGGCGGCCTGCGCTTTGCATGCTGATTTGGTTTGCCAGCGTGGCGCTCTCCCTGTCGCCGGTCTGTTGGCACTCGCGGCTGCTGTGGCCGTTATGGGGTGTTTCACTGGCGGCGATGTCGCTATTGATGAGCGGCGGGGTTTTCGGGCTGGCGCCTGTTCAGTCTGCCGACTGGGGCGGTTTGCCGCTAACGCTGCTGCTGTTTTCCGGCACGGTGGTGATCGGGATGCCGGTTTCGATGGCGCTGGCGCTGGGGCGCCGTTCACCGTTGCCTTTCTTGCGCGGTTTATCGGTGATATTTATTGAAGGGTTACGCGGCGTACCGCTGATCACCATCCTGTTTGTGGCGGTGAACGTGTTCCCGCTGTTTTTGCCAGCGGATATGGAAGTGAACAAACTGCTGCGCATTGTTATCGGTATCGCGCTGTTTTTTGCCTGTTATCAGGCTGAAGTGATCCGCGGCGGCCTGCAGTCCGTGCCGCGTGGGCAGTATGAAGCGGCGGCGGTACTGAACCTTGGCTATTGGCACACCACCACCAAAATCATTCTGCCGCAGGCGCTGCGTATCTGCCTGCCGGCGGTGACCAACCATATTATTGCTGCTATGAAGAACACCTCATTCGTCATTATTATCGGCCTGTTCGACGTGCTGACCGCCACCAGCGCAGTGATGCAGGATCCGCAGTGGCGCCGGTATTACATCGAAACCTACGTGTTTATTGCCTCCATTTATATTTTGTTCGGCCTGATGCTTTCCCGCTACGCCATTTGGGTGGAAAAACGCATCGACGCCAACCGCAACCCAGAGGGAACCTTCTGATGCCCGTAGATCTCATTATTGAAATTAATGCCGTCAGCAAATGGTATGGAAAATTTCAGGTACTTAATGATGTGTCGCTCAATGTGGCGAAGGGGGAACGCGTGGTGATCTGCGGCCCATCCGGCTCGGGAAAATCGACGCTGATTCGCTGCATTAACCGGCTGGAAGAACACCAGCAGGGGCGGATCCTGGTCAACGGTATCGAAATGAATGACAACGTGCGGAATATTAACCGTATTCGTCTAAGCATCGGTATGTTGTTTCAGCAGTTTAATCTATTCCCACACCTTAGCGTGCTGGACAATCTGACCATCGGCCCAAGGTTGGTGCGGCAGATGAGCCAAAAGCAGGCGACGGATCTTGCCATGCACTATCTGGAAAAAGTCCATATCGGCAACCAGGCGCACAAATTCCCGTTGCAGCTTTCCGGCGGCCAGCAGCAGCGCGTGGCGATTGCCCGTGCGCTGTGCATGCAGCCGGAAATTATGCTGTTTGACGAGCCCACCTCGGCGCTGGATCCCGAGATGATTAAAGAGGTGCTTGATGTGATGCTGGATCTGGCTGAAGGCGGAATGACGATGATGGTGGTGACCCACGAGATGGGGTTTGCCCGCACGGTGGCGGACAAGGTCATTTTGATGGCCGACGGGCGGATTGTGGAATCCGCGCCGCCGGAGCAGTTCTTTAACCGGCCGGCGCACCCGCGCACCCAACAGTTCCTGGAGCAAATTTTAAGCCATTAAGCGGCGCGAATTGGCGAAAGCGCGGCAGGCAAGGGGGCCAAAATGCAAGTGCGATGCACACGGCCCCCTTGCCTTGGCTGTAGTTTAATTAAGGACATAAAATTCCGTACACCAAGGAACTACAGCCTACTTTTTCTTTAATCCTGCAATTCATATCGTTAGGGCATCCCGATTTTTTGAGGAGCTTGCCATGACGAATTTCACTGATTCACTGCGTATAGGCGTTCCGCCCGAGCAACTATCCAGCCGTGTACACACCGTGGTGCAGCAGGCAGTTGACGAGCAGCGGTTGGTCGGCGCTGTCATTCTGATTGCCCGCAATGGCGAGTTGATCCACCAGCAAGCGGCCGGTTTTGCCGACCGGGAAAGTGCGCGGCCGATGGCCCTGGATGCGGTCTTCCGGCTGGCTTCTGTCAGTAAGCCCATCGTCACCACCGCTGCGCTTGTGCTGGTGGCGCAGGGCAACATCGGCCTTGACGATCCTATCGCAAGCTGGCTGCCCGCGTTTCAGCCTCACCTGGCTGACGGCCGCCCGGCCCGTATCACCCTGCGGCAGTTGCTTAGCCATACCGCCGGTCTTGGCTACCGCTTTTTTGAAGCCGATGCGCATGGCCCCTACGCGCGAGCCGGCGTGTCGGACGGTATGGATGCCGCGGCCATTAGCCTGGCGGAGAATTTGCGGCGCCTTGGCCGCGAACCGCTGCTGTATGAGCCCGGCACCGCCTGGGGCTATTCACTGGCGACCGATGTGCTGGGGGCGCTGATCGCGCGTATCCACGGTACGCCGTTGGATGAGGCGGTGCACCGGTTGGTCACAGGCCCATTGGGCATGGCCGATACCGGCTTTGTCGCCCGCGATCCGCAGCGCGTGCCCACCGCCTATGTGAACGATACGCCACAACCGCACCGGCTGGCAGAGGGCGAGACGGTTTCGGCTTTCGAAGGCGCGGTTGGGATCGCCTACAGCCCGGCCCGCATCTTCGATCCGCAGGCCTTTCCCTCTGGCGGGGCCGGCATGGCGGGCAGCGCCGGGGATTTTCTGTGCCTTCTGGAAGCCTTGCGCCAGGGCGGTGGCGGGCTGCTGCCCAACGAACTGGTGGAAGAAATGGGGTGCGATCAGATTGGCGGATTGGAACTGCCTGATGCGCCTGGCTTCGGTTTCGGCCTGGGCTTTTCTGTATTACGCGATCCTGCTCTTGCGGCTTCGCCGGAATCGGCAGGCACTTGGCGCTGGGGCGGGGCCTACGGCCATTCCTGGTTTGTGGATCGGGTGCAGGACCTTAGCGTTGTCGCCTTCACCAACACACTGTATGAAGGCATGAACGGCCGTTTTGTTACGGATTTACGCGACGCGGTTTACGGCGCGCTGGAGGTGCAATGATGGCAAACTCTTCCCGCATGGCAGCGATGGGGTTTCGCCGCGGTTCTGCGCTATCCGAACCTCTGACTGGTGGCATCGTCGGTAAAGTGGGTGTGGCGCGCTCCGTGGCGGATACGGCATGGCAAAGGCCGGATTAGGTGTTGGTTGGAATCATTGAGAGCGTCCTTCCTTCGCCCAGTACGCCAATGCCGCGATGGGCAGCGCAACGCCAAAGCCGGATGCCCACGCCCAGCCGCCGTGGGCATAAGCCCAGGCGCCGATCGCCGAGCCAATCGCTCCACCGATGAAGAAAGTGGTCATGTAGAGGCCATTTAACCGGGCGCGAAATTCTGCGCCCAGGGCGAAGATGGCGCGCTGGCCCAGCGTCATATTGGCCGATACCCCGAAGTCGAGCACGATAGCCGCCAACACCAGTAGGCCCAGCGACCAGGACGATCCCGGCGTGGCGATGTGAGTTAGCAGGAAGCCCGCCGCTACCGCCAGCATGGACAGTGCCGTAGCCGCGCGGCTCCAGCCCCGATCGGCGACGCGGCCTGCAATGGGTGCGGCGATGGCTCCGGCCACGCCGGCGAGGGCGAATAGGGCAATCCCCCCCTGTGAGAGGCAGAACACCGGCCCGGCAAGCAACAGCGGCGTGGTTGTCCAGAATAGGCTAAAAGCTGCGAATAGCGCAGCGTGGTAAAGGGCGCGCCGGCGCAGCACGGGTGTGGCGCGCGCCAGGTGGCTCATTGATACCAACAACTGAAGGTAACGCAACCGCCCGGTGGGAAAGCGTGCCGGCAGTTGCCAGGCCAGTATGCCCGCCAGCAGCGCCATGGCTACCGCAGAGATGAAGAAGATTGTATGCCACGATGAAAGCTGAGTGATAAAGCTTGATACCGGGCGGGCCAGCATGATGCCCAGCATCAGGCCGCTCATCACGTTGCCCACGACGCGCCCACGCATTTCCGCTGGTGCCATGTGCGCGGCATAGGGCACCAGTACCTGCACCGCCACGGTTCCAACACCGATACCCAAGGCCGATAGCAGGAAGGGCAGTGGATGGGTGGATAGCCCCGCGCCCAGCAGCGCCAGCGCGGCAATACCTAATAACGCCAATGTCAGCCTACGGTTTTCGATCAGATCGCCCAAAGGCACGATCAACAGCAAGCCGAGGCCGTAGCCAATCTGCGTCAGCGTTACGATCAGCCCGGTTGCTTCGCCTGACATTCCGAGTGCGGCACCGATCGGCCCGGCCAGCGGCTGGGCATAATAGATATTGGCGGCAATCAGGCCGCAGGCAGTTGCCAATAGCAGGAGCAGCCAGGGGGAAACCGTATGGGGCAGGTTCACTGCCGCTTTGGGGGACGCTGGAATGTTCATCGGAATCTCTTCAATAAGGGAATGTTAATTTCCTAAATGGGTAAAAAAATCAGCCCAACAATTTCAGCGCAGCATCGGCCACCGCCTGCATCTCCTGTTTGCTGCGGCCAGCCTTGCCGATGACGCGCATGCCTTGCAGCACGCACAGCATTAAACGAGCCGTGGTCTGATAGTCCAGCGTTGTGGGAATCGAACCATCAGATTGGCCCTGTTGGATCAGTTCGCCGAGCAGTGCTTCACTTCTCTCCAGCGAACCTGTGACACGTTGTGCAATCTCGTCATCGAAGGTAGCCAATTCGGCCGCACTACCCACCACCAAACAGCCCAACTGCCCTTGCGCACCGTAGGATGATGCGGCGAAGAAATTCAGGGCATTGCGCAACCGCTCACGGCCATTGCGCCCTTGGTTAATTGCGGCACGCAACTGCGTATCGCGCACCGTCTTGTAGCGATCAAATGCCGCAAGGAATACCGCCCGTTTGTCCTTGAACGCCTTGTAGACGCTACCGGAAGCCAGTTCCATCGCTGAGGTCAGATCGGCAATGGAGGTGGCATGGTAGCCACGCGCACAGAACACCCGCACGGCTTTATCCAGCGCATCGTCCATATTGAACTCGCGCGGCCGGCCGCGGCTGCGGGAGGGGCGGTTTGGCAGATGGCCAGTAGCAGACATATGCGTTTTCCTAAATTAGGGAATAATATTTCCCTAATTTAACACGAAATCGGTTTTGCACAAGTCAATGACGGGTTGCTCACTGGGTTAACGGGTATTCTGGCGCAGTTACAGCAAAAGTCAGGCATAGCGCGTTTCACCCCACATGACAGCGACATATCCACTACAACCCCCGTGGGGAAAGGATAAAAATCAACGCCAGCAGACAAATTAGGTGCTGGTAAGGACAAAATTAGCGGCTCCCGTCGAAGCGCGCAGGTGCGGGATTGGCGGTGATTTTAATGTAATGCTTCAAAGCCGGAGGACGCGAAACGCCCCGAGGGTCGCCGATGAACGGGAGTTTCATGAAGGGCGTCGTGGATATTTCAACCCGCCATGTTGTATCGCCAATAAAACTGAACTCAACTGCATTTGGGTGTATGTTCAGATCAGTAAACGATCCTGTCAGGTATGCGCCACCCAGTGTCAGTATTTCTTTCGCTCCATCATTCAGGTCGAGTAGTGCGATTTTTAGCGCTTCTTCATAGGGAACGTCATCAGTAAGAAATAACAGCAGCCGTTTATCATCCACCTGAACAGCCGCTTCTATCACCTGTACAGGAACCATGATACCCGTACTTTTTTTAGCAATCAGGACTTCATATTTTCCCATTGCTGTCGGCGTGGGTTCTTCCCTGAGTTGAAGTGTAACGTTGTCTAGCAGCTTAAACATAGTTAGTCCCAGAACCCGCTGATTTCCCATGCGGCAATCGCACCGCCAACAAAAGCACCAACAACCACGCAAACAGGTGCGCCTGGTCCACACATCAACCCCGCCAACGCTCCTCCACCCCAAGCACCTGCAATCCCAGCACTACTGATGGCAAGTTGTCGTTGAGTCTCAAACACTCTATCCTCGGCTTCATAGATCTGGTAAACAGTGATCTTGCCCAGCAACGGTGGACACAGCCTTAAGCGAGGTTGCTTTCCTCAAATTGCACAGGGCTTAGCCCGCCGTTGGCACTATGCCGTCGGTGCCAATTGTAGTCTATCTCAATATACTCGA
>NZ_BAABEM010000042.1:0-30290 GCF_039540155.1 Gibbsiella greigii | reverse complement strand
TCTGATAAATTGTTAAAGAGCAATGAGTTACGAGACTTGGCTCGTTCACTCGAGGTGGCGTATATTACGCTTTCCTCTTTCAGAGTCAACCCCAAATTTCAGGATTTTCTCTTTTCTTCCCGGCCGCCTCGTGAAGTGAATCACTTGCGCCGTGTCGATGGAGGCGCATTATAGGGCGTCCCGCGCAGGCCGCAACAGGTTTTTTCAACAAAAGTGCGCGTTTGCTGCATTCCACAGCAAAAACCCGCCTTATACCTTGTTTTGCACAAACTTATCCACAGAGCCCCGCAGGGCTGAAAATTTACGAGCGCCGCGCAAACGTTTTCGCTACAATTCTCCGCAGCGACAAACTCCCCTTTATTCCAGGGGCGTTACCTGAATCAGTGCCGAATACCGTTAAATACGAGAAAAATTCCGCCCCTTACGCTGTTCAGAGTAAGGAATACCGGTAAAGATTCAGGTAACTCTCTTTATATCGTGATGCAAAAGCCAAGGGATAAAACCATGCAACAACCTCGTCCAATACGCCGGGCTCTGCTCAGCGTTTCTGACAAAACCGGTATCGTTGAATTCGCAGAAGCCCTCTCTCAACGTGGTGTGGAGCTGCTCTCGACCGGGGGCACCGCACGCCTGCTGGCAGATGCCGGCTTGCCGGTTACCGAAGTTTCCGATTACACCGGCTTCCCGGAAATGATGGATGGACGTGTAAAGACCCTGCATCCTAAAGTGCACGGCGGTATTCTTGGCCGCCGCGGCCAGGACGACGCGATCATGGAACAGCACGCCATCAAGCCGATCGATATCGTGGTAGTAAACCTGTATCCGTTCGCCCAAACCGTCGCCCGCCCAGACTGCTCGCTGGCAGATGCGGTTGAAAACATCGATATCGGCGGCCCCACCATGGTGCGCTCCGCCGCCAAGAACCATAAAGATGTTGCCATTGTGGTCAAGAGCAGCGACTACGCCGCCATCATTGCCGAGATGGACAACAACAACGGTTCACTGCTGTTGCCTACCCGTTTTGATCTGGCCATCAAAGCATACGAGCACACCGCCGCCTACGACAGCATGATCGCTAACTACTTCGGCGCGCTGGTGCCGGCCTATCACGGCGATACCGAACAGCCTGCAGGCCGCTTCCCGCGCACCCTGAACCTGAACTACATCAAGAAACAGGATATGCGCTACGGTGAAAATGGCCATCAACAGGCCGCCTTCTATATAGAAGACAATTTGCAGGAAGCTTCCGTCGCCACCGCCCAGCAGTTGCAGGGCAAGGCGCTGTCTTACAACAACATCGCCGACACCGACGCCGCGCTGGAATGTGTGAAAGAGTTCGCCGAGCCGGCCTGTGTGATCGTCAAACACGCCAACCCCTGCGGCGTAGCAATTGGCGAAGATATTCTGGGCGCCTACGAGCGAGCCTACAAAACCGACCCGACGTCGGCATTCGGCGGCATCATCGCCTTCAACCGTGAACTGGATGCCGCCACCGCGCAGGCCATCATCAGCCGCCAGTTCGTTGAAGTGATTATCGCCCCAACCATTAATGAGGAAGCCCGCTCGCTGCTGGCCGCCAAGCAGAACGTGCGCGTCCTGGCCTGCGGCCAATGGCAACAGCGCGTGCCGGGTCTGGATTTCAAACGCGTCAATGGCGGCCTCTTGGTACAAGAGCGTGATTTAGGTATGGTCGCCGCGGGCGATCTGCGCGTGGTGACCAAGCGCCAGCCCACCGAGCAGGAGCTGCGCGACGCGCTGTTCTGCTGGAAAGTGGCCAAGTTCGTTAAGTCCAACGCGATCGTCTATGCCCGCGACAATATGACCATCGGCATCGGCGCCGGCCAGATGAGCCGCGTTTATTCCGCGAAGATCGCCGGCATTAAAGCCGCAGACGAAGGTTTGGAAGTCAAAGGCTCCGCTATGGCGTCCGATGCCTTCTTCCCATTCCGCGACGGTATTGATGCGGCAGCCGCGGTGGGCATCACCTGCGTGATCCAACCCGGCGGCTCAATCCGCGATAACGAAGTGATCGCGGCCGCCGACGAACACGGCATTGCGATGATCTTCACCGATATGCGCCACTTCCGCCACTAATCCTTTTTGCCGCGTGCGCCCCGGCGCACGCTGATCATGGAGCACCTGATGAACATCCTTATTATTGGCAACGGCGGGCGCGAACACGCGCTGGCCTGGAAAGCCGCTCAATCGCCGCTGGCAGATAACGTGTATGTCGCACCGGGCAACGCCGGTACGGCGTTGGAACCCAATCTGACCAATGTGGCTATCTCTGCAACCGATATCCCGGCGCTGCTTGAGTTCGCCCGCAACAACGATGTCGGCCTGACCATCGTCGGCCCGGAAGCCCCGCTGGTGATTGGCGTGGTCGATGCCTTCCAGGCCGCCGGCCTGACCATTTTCGGCCCAACGCAGGCAGCCGCCCAGCTCGAAGGCTCAAAAGCCTTCACCAAAGACTTCCTGGCGCGCCACCACATCCCCACCGCCGAATACCAGAACTTTACCGAGGTTGAGCCGGCCCTGGCCTATGTGCGTAGCAAAGGCGCTCCTATCGTCATCAAGGCCGATGGCCTGGCGGCAGGTAAAGGCGTGATTGTCGCCATGACGCTGCAGGAAGCGGAAGATGCCATTCAGGATATGCTGGCCGGCAACGCTTTCGGCGACGCCGGCCACCGTATTGTGGTGGAGGAGTTCCTCGACGGCGAAGAAGCCAGCTTTATCGTCATGGTCGATGGCGAAAACGTGGTGCCGATGGCCACCAGCCAGGATCACAAACGCGTTGGCAATGGCGATACCGGGCCAAACACCGGCGGCATGGGCGCTTATTCCCCGGCGCCGGTGGTGACCGATGAAATCCACCAGCGGGTGATGGAGCAGGTGATTTGGCCAACGGTGCGCGGCATGGCGGCGGAAGGCAATACCTACGTCGGCTTCCTGTATGCCGGGCTTATGATCTCCGCCGACGGCCAGCCGAAAGTGATCGAGTTTAACTGCCGCTTCGGCGATCCGGAAACCCAACCGATCATGCTGCGGATGCGTTCCGATCTGGTTGCGCTGTGCCTGGCCGGCGCGCAGGGCAAACTGGGCGATAAAACCTCGGAGTGGGACGAACGCCCATCCCTTGGCGTGGTGCTGGCCGCCGCCGGCTATCCGGGCGACTATCAGATCGGTGATGAGATCCACGGCCTGCCACAGCAGGAAAGCCGCGACGGTAAAGTGTTTCATGCAGGCACGCGCCTGGAAGGCGATAAGGTGGTCACCAACGGCGGGCGCGTGTTGTGCGTGACGGCATTAGGCGCAACGGTGGCGCAAGCGCAAAAAAACGCGTATCAATTAGCGGCTGACATTCAGTGGCAAGGCAGCTTCTGCCGCAAAGATATCGGCTATCGGGCGATAGCGCGCGGTAAGTGATTCAGGGGTTGCCCTTGATGCTCAGGCTCTGCATTACAGGGCCTTTTTTATAACGAATCTTCTGTCGGCTCCCAGCGGCAAAAATCGTCGTTGGCCACCAGCAACAGTTGGCGCCCTTCTGGTGCCTCCAACCAGGCGAGACTCAGCGATTGGCCGCTGCGATCGCGCCGTGCAATCCAATCCAGCGCCTGCTCATCAAACCCCGGCCTGAGCTGTTGGCCGCTGCAGGTTTGCACCACACCACCGTGCCAATGGCCCTGTAATAGCCGAACATCCCCCGCACGCAGTGCATTGCTGACTTCCTGTATACGCCGCGCCTGGTATTGATACAGCGCGATATCATCGCTGGAAAGCTGCTCACGCCGCTCAGCCAGTTGGCGCTGCATAAAGCTCACCGTGCCGTCTTCGGCAAAGCGCACCTGCAGGTTATCTTGCCCCTGCAGCGGGCCGCTGCGTCTAATCTGGCGTAAGGTGCCGTTTTGGTATTCATAGAGGGTGGTGACCGTGCCTGCCCCACTATAAGGGCTATACACACTCATCAGCACCAGTGGGCGCTGCTGATCGTCATCCTTGCGCCACAGGCGCATGACGCCCTGATCGGCAACATAGCCGCTGGCGGTAAACGCCGGCGGCGCGGAATGGAAACTGCAGCCAGCCAGACTGCTGGCGACCGCCGCGGCTAACAGCCAGCGCCGGATAAACAAAAGGGGCGTCATCGCCCCCCTGTCTAAGCTTTTCACAGCACGCGGTAATTATTTAACTGCGTCTTTCAGCGCTTTACCAGAAACGAATGCTGGTACGTTAGCCGCTGCGATTTTGATTTCTTTACCAGTCTGTGGGTTGCGGCCAGTGCGCTCTGCACGATGGTTTACTTTGAAAGTACCGAAACCAACCAATTGTACTGCATCACCTTCTTTCAGAGACTCGGTAATGGCAGCCAGGGTAGATTCCAGAGCTTGTTTGGCTTGAGCTTTGGAAAGGTCCGCCTTGTCTGCGATTACATCAATCAGTTGAGTCTTGTTCATAAGTTATCCTTACAGTGTGTTTATCGTTTGCAAAGCATCGAGTGCGACGGATATGCCGATTGACAGCACTCTCCTGCATACACGCACCGATAGCCACTTTTTTACGCCCCCCAAATGTAGACCAGACAGGGTGCGGATGTGAAGCCTTAAGGCATGACAAATCAGGCGTTAAATCACGTTTTATTGCCTCAGTGCGCTAAATTTATCCCAATATTGCTTACGCCAGCCTCACGAAGGTCGGATCGCAGGCCTTTAATCAGCTCGAGATCGCGTTCTTCACAGGCGGCCAACAATCGGAATATTTCCCACTGAATATCCCATTCTTCCTCAATGGCCGGCAAGATTTTCAATTCGTCGTCGGTCATCTCTTTACCCGCCTGGGTCATTTCCAGCATCGCTACCGTGCGGATTGACGTTTCGCTGATGGCAACGGCGTGTACCAGCGTCTCGCCGCTCAGGCGCGAGTGGATCAGTTCACCTAACGCGATACACGCGTCGATAGCGGGGTAAACACCATAAATATCGTAAGCTTCAGCCGCTGGGATCGCATCTTCCAACTTCTCAAGCTGGCTGTCAAAATTGACCTTGGCGTCTTTCACCACCAGCGTTTCCCATGCCAGATCCAGTATGCGGCGGTAAACCGCCGGATCGCCGAACCCGGTTTGCAGGCAAAACACCTGATAATTGGGATACATACGCTCGCACAGACAGGCCATAAAGGTCAAATGTTGCCAGCTTTCAAGCTTTTCCAAACGTAAATGAATGGGGTTACGGAGCATTATTTCTTCTCTTACGTATGATATGCGGCGCAGTGTAACCTAATTCGCGCATGGCGGCACCTCTGGATGCGCCGCCAGCCAACGCTGAAACGCTGGGCGGCGCGAGGCGATGGCATCGGCCCAGCGCGTTGGCTCCGGTAAGCGGTAACCGGCCATGCAACGCTGCACCCAAGCCAGCGCACTGTCGGCGCTCACTCGGTGGCCGGTGGCGACAAACAGCGGGTTGCAACGCAGCTTGCTGCGCCATACCCAACCAATCTGCTCGCCTTTATCGACCAACGGCGCTTGCGCGCCCACCGCGGCGCCCAGCGGCTCAAATTTCCCACACAGGCGCTTTTTCGCCACGCCGATGGTCGGCACATTGATCAACAGCCCAAAATGGCTGGCGACCCCCAAGCGGCGCGGGTGCGAAATCCCATGGCCGTCGACAAACACCAGATCCGGCTTCTGCTGCAGTTTATCCCAGGCGGCCAACAGCGCGGGGCATTCGCGGAAAGACAAAAAACCGGGAATATAGGGCATCGTCGTGCTAATGCGTGCGAGCTGATACTCCACCAACTCCAAGGAAGGATAGCGCAGAATAGCGATGGCGGCGCGCGTTACCGCGCCTTCTTGCTCAAACCCCACGTCCGCGCCGGCAATCAACGCTGGCGGATCCGCCAAGAAATCATCATGGCGGATCACTCTGGCCGCGCGTTGCAGTTGCTCAGCACGCAATTGCGCAATGTCGAACAGGGCCGCGTCCTGCTCGCCCGCCTCAGCGGTGGTATTGCGCTGAAAACGCATGAACGGCCTCCACAAAAGCGCCGGCGTGTTCCGGCGGTACATCCTGGTGGATGCCGTGGCCCAGGTTGAACACATGCCCCTCGCCGTGGCCAAAACCGGCCAGGATGGTTTCCACTTCCTGTGCAATACGCTGCGGCGGCGCATACAGGATGGAAGGATCCATATTGCCCTGCAGCGCCACTTTATCGCCTACGCGCCGGCGCGCTTCGCCAATGTCGGTGCTCCAGTCCAGCCCCAGCGCATCACAGCCGGTGGCGGCCATCGCCTCCAGCCACTGCCCGCCGCCCTTGGTGAACAGGGTGATGGGCACACGACGGCCTTCGTTTTTACGCAGCAGGCCATCGACGATCTTGTGCATATAGTGCAGCGAGAACTCACGATAGTCCCTGCCCGTCAGCACCCCGCCCCAGGTATCAAACAGCATTACCGCCTGGGCGCCGGCCTTGATTTGCGCATTCAGATACAGGATCACGCTGTCGGCTACCTTATCCAGCAGCAAGTGCAGGGCGTGCGGATCGGCATACATCATTTTTTTGAGCTTGGTAAAGGCTTTGCTGCTGCCGCCTTCCACCATGTAGGTGGCCAGCGTCCACGGGCTACCGGAAAAACCGATCAGCGGCACTTCGCCTTGCAGTTCCCGGCGGATGGTGCGCACCGCGTTCATCACATAGCCCAGTTCAATCTCCGGATCGAACGCCGGGAGCTTGTCCACATCAGCCCGGCAGGTAATCGGGTGGGTAAAACGCGGGCCTTCGCCGGCTTCAAAATACAGCCCCAGCCCCATGGCGTCGGGAATGGTCAAAATGTCAGAGAACAGGATCGCGGCATCCAGCGCATACCGACGCAACGGCTGCAGCGTCACCTCACAGGCCAGTTCGGCATTTTTGCACAGGGACATGAAATCCCCCGCCTGGGCACGCGTAGCCTTGTACTCCGGCAAATAACGGCCGGCCTGGCGCATCATCCATACGGGCGTCACATCCACCGGCTGCCGCAGCAGCGCGCGCAGGTAGCGATCGTTCTTCAACTCGGTCATCTAGGGTTCCTATTGGCCTGTAATTTATCGCAAATAGTGTACATTATTCTGCCCGGCACAGCGCCAGCGTGTCTTCAATCAGCCGGCGCGCCACCGTGCCCGGCGGCGGCAACATCGGCAAACGATCGTAACGATACCAGCCGGCGCTCAGCAATTCTGAGGGATCGTGCTGAAGTTCGCCCTGATGATAATCGGCCATGAATGCCATCATCAGCGAATTGGGGAACGGCCAAGGCTGCGAAGCCACATAGCGCAGGTTTTTGATTTCAATGCGGCTTTCTTCCATCACTTCGCGCGCCACCGCCTGCTCCAACGTCTCGCCCACTTCCACAAAGCCCGCCAGCACGGTATGAATGCCGCCCCGGTGCCGCACATGCTGCGCCAACAGAATCTCATCACCGCGGCGGATAGCCACGATCACGCAGGGAGCAATCTGTGGATAGTAGCGTTGATGGCAGTTGGCGCACAGGCAGGCGCTTTCGGTACGGCTATGATGCATTTCGTGGCCGCAGTAGCCACAGAAGCGGTGGGAATGGTAAAAATCCGCCAGTTGCACCCCGCGGCCGGCCATTTGGAATAGCCCGCGCTCCTGCTCAAGCAGTTGCCGCACCGAGCTCATCCCTTGCTTCATGGCGTGGCGCACCAGCCACACCGGCGCACCTTCCCATTCGCCGATCTGGCGTGCCAACAGGCCGCGCAGCGAAAACTGTTGCGCAGAGCCAAACGGCAACTCCCCGTTCGGCAACCAAAGCTTGCTTTGCTGGCTGACGATCCACCAGCCCTGTTCATTACCTGTTAATGCAAATTCCATAGCGTTATTGCACAACCTCTGCTTTACTGACACTCTACCGATCCTAATGTTTTACATTAAAAATTTATTATTCATGCAGGGAGCCCAATATGCTCAACCGTTTGGAAAGCCTGACGCAAAATGTGGGTGGCAATAATGACCTGGTTGATCAATGGTTACAGGCCCGCAAACAGTTACTGGTCGCCTATTACACCCTGGTCGGCGTTAAACCGAATAAAGGGAAGCATACGCCGCTGAATGAAAAAGCGCTGGAGAACTTGTGCCATAACCTGTTGGATTATCTTTCTGCGGGGCACTTTCATATCTACGATAAAATCATTCAGCAGGTTGAAGGGGCGGCCAGCCTGGAAAGCACACAGGCAACGCGCATCTATCCAAAACTGCAGCACAACACTGAACAAATAATGGCATTTCACGATCGTTATAGCAAAGCCGAGATGGATGACGATCTTTGCCTGGCGTTTCATCAGTCGCTGTCCGATATTGGCGAAATGCTTGAGGCGCGTTTTGAGCTGGAAGATCAGCTGATTCGATTGGCCGTACAGGCCTGGCAGCAGAACCGGCAAGCGGCGAACCACGTCGACACGCTGGCGCGCCCGGTGCAACATTAACCACCGGCCAAGCCAAAACATGACGGGTAGCACTTGTAGTTTCTAATCACCCTCCTATACTGAGGGCATCTTGTCGGAGTGCCTAGCGCTGTTTATCAGCCAGGCTGAGACCGTTAATTCGGGATCCGCGGAACCTGATCGGGTTAACACCCGCGAAGGGAACAAGAGTAATCTATTGCCGTGCCAGGGCGCCCCACACCACCGGGGACCTGCTTAGCGGCCACCATCGTTACTCCCTCCGAGCTCCAGACAAGCAATTTTCCCAACTCATCACACTGGTAGGAATTTGCTATGTCTACGATAAACAAGCCCCGTGCCCGTAAACAACAACGCGACGACGCGCAGCAGTTTATTCATTCGCTGCAAGGCGTTGTTTTTCCCAATTCACGCCGTATCTACCTGCAGGGTTCGCGCAGCGATTTGCGGGTGCCGATGCGGGAAATCCAACTCAGCCCCACGCTCATCGGCGGCAGTAAAGAGCAGCCCCAATACGAACAGAACGAACCGATCCCGGTGTATGATTCCGCCGGCCCGTACGGCGATCCCGACGCCAAGCTAAACGTGCGTCATGGCCTGGCGAAACTGCGCGCCGCCTGGATCGCCGAACGCGGCGACACCGAAACCCTCAACGGCGTCAGCTCCGGCTTTACCCAACAGCGCCTGGCGGACGAAGGGCTGGATCACCTGCGCTTTGAACACCTGCCGCTGCCGCGCAAAGCTCAGCCGGGTAAATGCGTCACCCAGTTGCACTATGCCCGCCGCGGCATCATCACGCCGGAAATGGAGTTTATCGCCATCCGGGAAAACATGGGCCGTGAACGCATACACGGCGCGGTATTGCGCCAGCAACACCCGGGGCAATCATGGGGGGCGAACCTGCCGCCGGCCATTACGCCGGAGTTCGTGCGCCAGGAAGTGGCCGCCGGCCGCGCCATCATCCCCGCCAATATCAACCACCCCGAATCTGAACCGATGATCATTGGCCGTAATTTTCTGGTGAAGGTTAACGCCAATATCGGCAATTCGGCGGTGTCTTCCTCCATTGAGGAAGAAGTGGAAAAGCTGGTGTGGTCGACCCGTTGGGGCGCCGATACGGTGATGGATCTCTCCACCGGCCGCTACATCCATGAAACTCGCGAGTGGATCTTACGCAACAGCCCGGTGCCGATTGGTACCGTGCCGATTTATCAGGCGCTGGAGAAAGTAAACGGCGTGGCGGAAAACCTAAACTGGGAAATGTTCCGCGACACCCTGCTGGAGCAAGCGGAACAAGGGGTCGATTACTTCACCATCCACGCCGGGGTGCTGCTGCGCTATGTGCCGATGACCGCCAAGCGCCTGACCGGCATCGTGTCGCGCGGCGGTTCGATCATGGCGAAATGGTGCCTGTCGCATCACCAGGAAAGTTTCCTGTATGAACACTTCCGCGAGATTTGCGAAATCTGCGCCGCTTATGATGTGGCGTTGTCGCTGGGCGACGGCCTGCGCCCAGGCTCCATCCAGGACGCCAACGACGAAGCCCAGTTCGCCGAGCTGCATACCCTGGGGGAATTGACCAAAATCGCTTGGGAATATGACGTACAGGTGATGATCGAAGGGCCGGGGCACGTGCCGATGCAGATGATCCGCCGCAATATGACCGAAGAGCTGGAGCACTGCTACGAAGCACCGTTCTACACCTTGGGGCCGCTGACCACGGATATCGCTCCGGGTTACGATCACTTCACCTCCGGTATCGGGGCGGCCATGATCGGCTGGTTCGGTTGTGCGATGCTGTGTTACGTCACGCCCAAAGAGCACCTGGGGCTGCCGAACAAAGAAGACGTGAAACAGGGGCTGATCACCTACAAAATCGCCGCTCACGCTGCCGATCTGGCTAAAGGGCACCCGGGAGCGCAGATCCGCGATAACGCCATGTCCAAGGCGCGCTTTGAATTCCGCTGGGAGGATCAGTTCAACCTGGCGTTAGATCCGGAAACCGCACGTGCCTACCACGACGAAACCCTGCCGCAGGAATCCGGCAAGGTCGCTCATTTCTGCTCAATGTGCGGGCCGAAGTTTTGCTCGATGAAAATTTCGCAGGAGGTGCGCGACTACGCCGCCGCCCAGGAAGCCGCCAAACCGATCGAGATTCTTTCCGGCATGGAAAAGATGTCCAGCGAGTTCCGCGCCCGCGGTAGCGAGCTGTATCACAGCGCGACCGCGCTGCAGGAGGAAAACCATGACTGAATTCGCCTCCGCTTTCCCGGCAACGCCGCACAAACTGGGCCTGTATCCGGTGGTCGACAGCGTGGAATGGATTGAGCGCCTGCTGGGCGCGGGCGTCACGACTTTGCAACTGCGCATCAAAGACCAGCCGGAAGCGCAGGTAGAAGACGACATCGCCGCCGCTATCGCCCTTGGCAAGCGCAGTAACGCCCGTGTGTTCATCAATGATTACTGGCGGTTGGCGATCAAACATCAGGCTTACGGCGTCCATCTTGGCCAAGAGGATTTGGACAGCGCCGATCTGGCCGCCATCCACCGGGCAGGGCTGCGCCTGGGGGTATCCACCCATGACGACGCCGAGCTGAAGCGAGCCATTGCCGTGCGCCCTTCTTACATTGCGCTTGGGCATATTTTCCCGACGCAAACCAAAGAGATGCCCTCAGCCCCGCAAGGGTTGGCCGAACTGAAACGGCACGTTGCGGGGTTATCCGGCTACCCGACGGTGGCGATCGGCGGGATCAGCATTGATCGCGTGCCTGGCGTATTAGCCTGCGGTGTGGGCAGTATCGCCGTGGTCAGCGCCATTACCCAAGCCCCGGATTGGCGCGCCGCCACCGCCGAACTGCTGCGGCTGATTGAAGGCAAGGAGTGAAGCGATGCATAAAGAAGCGACACTTTCCGACAGCGAATTTTTACGCTACAGCCGCCAACTACTGCTAGAAGATATCGGCCCGGCGGGGCAGGAACGGTTGAAACAGGCCAGCGTCCTGATCGTCGGGCTTGGCGGGTTGGGATCGCCGGCGGCACTCTACCTGGCCGCCGCTGGCGTCGGCACCCTGCTGCTGGCCGATGACGACCAACTGCACCTGACGAACCTGCAGCGGCAAATTCTGTATCGCAGCGCCGATATCCCGCAGGCCAAAGCGCGGCTGGCGCAGCGGCAATTGCAGGCGTTGAACCCCCTGGTGGAATCGATAGCCATCGAACAGCGGCTACAGGGCGATGCGCTTGCGCGCGCCGTAGAGCGCGCCGATCTGGTTCTCGACTGTTGCGACAATATGTCCACCCGGCACGCGGTCAACGCGGCCTGCGTGGCAGTGGGCAAGCCGCTGATCAGCGGTAGCGCCGTTGGCTTCAGCGGCCAACTGCTGGTGCTTGAGCCCCCCTATCCCCACGGCTGCTATGCCTGCCTGTACCCGGAGCAAACCGAGCCGCAGCGCAACTGCCGCACTGCCGGCGTGCTGGGGCCGGTGGTGGGCGTGATCGGCACGCTGCAGGCGCTGGAAGCCATCAAAATGCTGGTCGGTATGCCTTGCACGCAAAGCGGCAAGCTGCGGCTGTTTGACGGCAGACAGCAGAGCTGGAGCACGCTGCAGTTGACCAAGGCCGGCAACTGCCCGGTCTGCGGAGGCGCCGTATGAAGATCACGCTCAACGAGCAGCCGATTGCGCTGGCGCAACCGCTCACCGTCAATGCCCTGCTCGAACAGTTGGAATACCGGCAGCCCGGCACCGCATTGGCAATCAATCAAACCATCATCCCGCGCGCCGAATGGGCCGACCATCTGGTGGTGGATGGCGATGATATCCTGTTATTTCAAGCAATTGCCGGAGGCTGATATGTTACAAATCGCCGATACTTCTTTTACTTCGCGCCTGTTCACCGGCACCGGCAAGTTCGCGACGCCGGCGTTGATGCTGGCTGCAATACAGGCTTCAGGCTCGCAGTTAGTGACCATGGCGATGAAACGTGTGGATCTGCAAGGCGGCAATGACGCCATTCTGGCACCGCTGCAGCAGTTGGGCGTTAAGTTGTTGCCCAACACCTCCGGTGCCAAAACGGCAGCGGAAGCGGTGTTCGCCGCCCGGCTGGCGCGCGAAGCGATTGGCACCCACTGGGTCAAACTGGAGATCCACCCGGACGTGAAATACCTGCTGCCGGACGCCGTCGAAACGCTGAAAGCTGCGGAAACCTTGGTTAAGGAGGGGTTCGTGGTGCTGCCCTACTGCGGCGCCGATCCAGTGCTGTGCAAACGGTTAGAGGAAGCCGGTTGCGCAGCGGTGATGCCGCTCGGCGCGCCGATCGGCTCCAACCGTGGCCTGCGTACCCGCGACTTTCTGGAGATCATCATTGAGCAGGCCAAGGTGCCGGTAGTGGTGGACGCCGGCATCGGCGCCCCCAGCCACGCGCTGGCAGCGCTGGAGTTGGGCGCCGATGCGGTATTGGTCAATACCGCGATTGCCGTAGCGCGCGATCCGGTCAACATGGCGCAGGCCTTCCGGCTGGCGCTGGAAGCCGGCGAACGGGCGCGCACCGCCGGCCTTGGCGGCAGCCAGCACCATGCGGCGGCGACCAGCCCGCTGACCGCATTTCTTAACCCACCTGCGAGGGCACTGTAATGGCCGATGATTTCAGTCACCGCTGGCAGCAACTGAATTGGGATGAGATCACGCTGCGGATCAACAGTAAAACCGCCCGGGATGTGGAACACGCGCTCCAGGCGCCCAGGCTGACGCGCGAGGATTTCATGGCGCTGATTTCACCCGCCGCCGCGGCCTATCTGGAGCCGCTGGCGCAACGGGCGCAGCAACTCACCCGCCAACGCTTCGGCAATGTGGTCAGCTTTTATGTGCCGCTGTACCTGTCCAATCTGTGCGCGAATGATTGCACCTACTGCGGCTTCTCAATGAGCAACCACATTAAGCGCAAGACGCTGAATGCTGAAGAAATTGAGCGGGAATGTGCGGCGATCAAGGCGCTGGGCTTTGAGCACCTGCTGCTGGTCACCGGCGAACACCAAACCAAGGTGGGGATGGATTATTTCCGCCAGCATATCCCGGCGATCCGCCGCCATTTCAGTTCGTTAATGATGGAAGTACAACCGCTGGGGCAGGACGATTACGCCGAGTTGAAAAATCTGGGCCTGGACGGCGTGCTGGTGTATCAGGAAACCTATCACCCAGCGACCTACCTGAAGCACCATTTGCGCGGCCATAAGCAGGACTTCCACTGGCGGCTGGCTACGCCGGATCGTCTTGGGCGCGCTGGGATCGGCAAGATCGGCCTGGGCGCGCTGATTGGCCTTTCCAGCCATTGGCGCACCGACTGTTACCTGCTGGCCGAACATCTGCTCTACCTGCAGCAAACCTACTGGCAGAGCCAGTATTCCATCTCGTTCCCACGCCTGCGCCCCTGCGCCGGCGGCATTGAGCCGGCCAGCATCATGAGCGAACCGCAGTTGGTACAGCTTATCTGCGCTTTCCGCCTGTTGGCGCCCAATGTGGAGCTGTCGCTGTCTACCCGTGAGTCGCCCTACTTCCGCGACCATGTGATCCCGATGGCGATCAATAGCGTCAGCGCCGGCTCCAAAACCCAACCGGGCGGCTATGCCGATCATGTCGCGGCGGAGCTGGAGCAGTTTGAACCGCATGACGGCCGCACGCCGGAACAGGTGGCCACGGCGATCAGCCAGGCAGGCCTGCAGCCGGTATGGAAAGACTGGGACAGCTATTTGGGCCGGCCGTTGTAACCGGCCTGCACAACTGCCGTTCCCCCGCCAATATGGGTGCAGCACCCGGCCCATATTGGCACCCACCATTATTTGACCGCGGCCGCCTCTTCCAGCAGGCGGCTGGCGCTTTCACCCAACAACCGCAGCCCCTTCTCCACCTCTTCGGTAAATGGCCGTGCATAATTCAACCGCAGGCAATTGCGGTACTTACCCGATGCCGAGAACAGCGATCCGGCCGCAATCTTGATGCCGGCGGCACTCACCTCACGGTTGAGGCGCAGCGTATCAAACGATTCCGGCAGTTCAATCCATACCAGGAACCCCCCTTGCGGGCGGCTAACGCATATTTCACTTGGGAAGTAATGACGCACCCAGCAGGTAAACACCTCCAGATTGCTTTTGTATTGCATACGCATGCGCCGCAGATGCGGTTGGTAATCGCCCTGGCGAATAAACTCGGCCACCGCCAACTGCGTATGGGTCACCGTATAGCCGGTGCTGATGTATTTGGTGTGCAACACCCGTTCCAGATAGCGGCCCGGGGCGATCCAGCCGACTCGCAAACCGGGAGCGATACTTTTGGAAAAGGAGCTGCACAATAATACCCGGCCATCTTCATCAAAAGATTTAATGGTCCTTGGCCGAGGATATTCATAGGCCAGCTCACCATAGGCGTCGTCTTCAATAATGGCGAGATCGAAACGCTGGGCCAGCACGATCAACGCCTTCTTATACTTATCGGGCATCGTGAATCCCAGCGGATTATTGCAGGTCGGTACCATCAGTACAGCTTTAACCGGCCATTGTTCCAGCGCCAGCTCCAGCGCGTCAAGGCTAATACCGGTAACGGCACAGGTCGGGATTTCAATCGCCTTAATCCCTAATCCGCGCAGAATCTGCATGGTGCCGGGAAAGGTGGGCGATTCCACCGCCACGATATCGCCGGGTTGGCACACCGCCCGGATAGCGGTAAACAGCGCTTCCTGGCAGCCGGTGGTGATGACGATATCGTCCTGGGTAAGCCGGCAGCCGCTGTCCAGCGTCAAACGCGCCACTTGTTCACGCAACTCGGCCGCGCCGAACATATTGCCGTAACCCATCACCCGCGGATCCTGACGTTGGCATAGACGGGTGAGCGATTTCCATAACGGGGCCAGTGAGGATTGGTCAATGTCCGGCGTACCGCCGCCAAAGTTAAACTCACTGTTTTCCGGGCAGTTATTGAACAAATCCAGCACCGATTCCCACTGGCTGATCTCTACCGGCCGCTGAGCCGGGCGCGTCAGCCCAGGTATCGGCGGCGCTGCTTTACGCGGCGCAACATAGTACCCCGAGCGCGGCTGCGGAATGATCAACCGCCGGGCTTCCAACAGATGATAAGCCTGCTGAACCGTGCTGAGGCTCACGCCATGCTCTTCGCTCAAGGCACGAACAGACGGCAAACGCTCGCCGCACTGGTATAGGCCGTGTTCAATACGTTGTTGCAATAAGGCGGCAAGGTGTTGGTAGCGCGTCATCAGTATCCCCCGATTGAATACGAGTAACAGGAAAACCAGTACAGATAGGGTTAAAAAGGACCATTCAGATGCGCTGACAGGCAATCTGTATGTTAAAAGTAATCATTTTCTGCAGCTATATTAGAACAGATTCTCCCTGCATCCTAGACAGGTGCAATAACCAAGGGGGAATATTCGATGGAACAGCAAAACAAACAACGGTTACAACCTGGATACGCAGTGCTGACTTTTATCCATCGGAAATGGCGCGCCTGGCGGGATCGGGCAAAAACCAAAAAGATCCTCAAGGCAATGAATGACGACAGGCTGAAGGATATTGGCCTAAGCCGGGATGATGTGAACCGCTTATGATGGGAAAGGGCTAAGCGCCTTGATCTGCGCTAGCGGCACGCCATCCCGGCAAAACCGGCATGACGTGCATTAAACGTTTTAATCAAGGTGCTGCGGCTTCATGCGTGAACCGACGACCGCCGATATCAGGCAACCCACCGCCAGGTAGATTGCCACGGCGTGCCAGGAGCCGCCGGCCAGCTCAACCAGCAACACGGCGATAAACGGCGTAAAGCCGCCGCCGACAACGCTGGCAACCTGATACCCCACCCCGGCGCCGCTGTAACGATAGGCGGTGCCGAAAAGCTCAGTAAACATCGGCTGTTGCACGCTGACAATCATATCGTGCGCCACGTTGGCCAACATGATGGCGAAGAACAGGATCCACAGCGAGTTTTGCGCTTCCAACGCGATAAAGAACGGGAAGGCGCTCAGGGCGCCGAACAGCGCGCCGGTGACATAAATACGGCGCCGCCCGAAGTTATCGGCCAACCGGGCAAAGCACGGGATGGCAATGCAG
Organism: Gibbsiella greigii; assembly: GCF_039540155.1. Taxonomy (NCBI): domain Bacteria; kingdom Pseudomonadati; phylum Pseudomonadota; class Gammaproteobacteria; order Enterobacterales; family Yersiniaceae; genus Gibbsiella; species Gibbsiella greigii. The sequence goes on along the minus strand of NZ_BAABEM010000042.1, from coordinate 13,730 downwards.
CTAATGCCGCCAACCAGCAAGCTGATGTTGAGGAAGAATTCGCGCGACATCCCCAGATAGGTGGTGGAATAATTCAGCGCAAACGCCGTCACGATATACATCGTCAACAGCTCACCCAACCGCAACGCAATAATCAACAAAAACGCCTTCGGATGGCGGCGCAGCGCCTCAACGATTGGGAAAGAACGGATTTTGTTGGTTCTTGCCTGCAACACTTTATTGGCTTCGAACTCTTGCGATTCGTCCATCCGCGAGCGGATCCACCAGGCGAACGCCACCAGCACCACGCTCAGCAGGAACGGCAAACGCCAGCCCCAGGCGATAAAATCCTCGTTAGTGGTATACAGGCTCACCAGCGAAACGGAGCCGGTCGCCAGCAGCAAACCCACCCCATAGCCCACCTGCACCCCACTGCTGTAAAAGGCTTTTTTCTTTTTCGGCGCGCATTCCACCGCCAGCAGAGCGGCTCCGCCCCATTCACCGCCAACGGCAAAGCCCTGGACGGCGCGCAGCAGCACCAACAGCACCGGCGCCCACCAGCCGATCGCGTCAAAGGTGGGCAACAGGCCGATCAGCGCAGTTGAAATGCCCATCAACCAGACGGTGATCATCAGCATGCGCTTGCGCCCGAGCCGATCGCCAAAGTGGCCGAACACCATTCCGCCCAGCGGCCGGAACAAGAAGCCCACGCCAAAGGTGCCAAACGCCGCCAACGTCCCCATCGTCGGGCTGACTTGAGGGAAAAACTCGGTGTTAAATACCAGAGCGGCAACAATGCCATAGAGTAAGAAATCGTACCAATCGACAACCGCCCCAACAAAACTGCCCCAGGCCGCTCGGCGTGCCCGGGACTGCGTTATCACAGAGGCTTTACTGTCAGCGGGCGAACATACCGCCGTTGTTGACGTTTCCATGCCTGTCCCATCATGTCTGTTCTTTTAAAAAAAAAGCCCCGACCTTAATGACCGGGGCTTTCGCTACCTGACCGCCCAGCCGGGCGGTTTTAACAGGAAACAGGACGATTATTCGTCGTCGCTGTTGCCCAAGCCGGCATTTAACAGCTCGGCCAGGTTAGCCGTTGCTTCTTCCGCGCTCACTTGCGGAGCTACTGGCGTCTCGCCCTGAGCACGACGGCGCATGCGATCCTGATGATAAGCGTAACCGGTACCCGCCGGGATCAGGCGGCCCACGATGACGTTTTCTTTCAGGCCGCGCAGTTCATCACGTTTACCGGCAACCGCCGCTTCGGTGAGAACGCGCGTCGTTTCCTGGAACGATGCCGCAGAAATGAAGGACTCGGTCGCCAAGGATGCCTTGGTGATACCCAGCAGATCGCGGCTAAAGGTTGCCGGCAATTTGCCTTCAGCTTCCAACTGACGGTTGGCAATCTTAACGCGTGAAACTTCAGCCTGCTCGCCTTCCAGGAACTCAGTGCCGCCGGCGCTAACGATGGTGCCTTTACGCAACATCTGACGAACGATAACTTCAATGTGCTTATCGTTAATCTTAACGCCTTGCAGACGGTAAACTTCCTGCACTTCGTTGGTGATATAACGCGTAACCGCATGCACGCCACGCAGACGCAGAATGTCGTGCGGGGACTCTGGACCATCGGAAACCACGTCACCGCGTTCCACACGTTCACCTTCGAACACGTTGAGCTGACGCCATTTCGGAATCATCTCTTCGTAGGCATCGCTGCCGTCGAGCGGGGTGATAACCAGGCGACGTTTACCCTTGGTTTCTTTACCGAAAGAGATGACACCGCTGATTTCAGCCAGGATGGCAGGCTCTTTCGGACGACGCGCTTCGAACAGATCCGCAACGCGCGGCAGACCACCGGTGATGTCCTTGGTACCGCCGGATTCTTGTGGAATACGCGCCAGGGTGTCACCTGCGTTGATCTGAATACCATCTTCCAACTGGACAATCGATTTACCCGGCAGGAAGTACTGAGCAGCCATATCGGTGCCTGGGATCAGTACGTCGTCGCCGTTAGCGTCAACGATTTTCAGCGCCGGACGCAGGTCTTTACCGCTACCGGTACGTTCCGCGCTATCCAGTACCACCAGCGAAGACAAACCGGTCAGTTCGTCAGTCTGGCGAGTAATGGTCTGGCCGTCGACCATGTCGGCGAAGCGGATGAAGCCGCTCACTTCACTGATAACCGGCATGGTATGCGGATCCCAGTTAGCAACGGTTTCGCCGCCGTTAACTTCTGCACCGTCACCTTTGCCCATCACCGCGCCGTAAGGCACTTTGTAACTTTCTTTGGTACGGCCGAATTCGTCGATCAGTTTCAGTTCGGTGTTACGGGAAGTGATCACCAGTTTGCCTGCCGTGTTCACAACGAACTTGGCATTGCTCAGGCGGATGCTCCCTTTGTTTCTCACCTGGATGCTGGATTCAGCCGCAGCACGCGATGCCGCACCACCGATGTGGAAGGTACGCATGGTCAACTGAGTACCCGGCTCACCGATGGACTGCGCTGCGATAACGCCGATAGCTTCGCCCTTGTTGACCAGATGGCCACGTGCCAGGTCACGACCGTAGCAGTGTGCACACACGCCAAAGTCGGTTTCACAGCTAACAACCGAGCGCACTTTAACGCTATCAACGGAGTTCTCTTCTAACAGATCACACCATTTTTCGTTCAGCAGCGTGTTGCGCGGCACCAGAATATCCGCCGTACCCGGCTTCAAGACTTCTTCAGCGGTCACACGGCCCAGTACACGTTCACGCAGCGGCTCTTTAACGTCGCCGCCTTCGATGACTGGGGTCATCAGGATACCGTTGTGGGTACCACAGTCATCTTCGGTCACCACCAGATCCTGCGCCACGTCAACCAGACGACGGGTCAGATAACCGGAGTTTGCCGTTTTCAGTGCGGTATCCGCCAAACCTTTACGCGCACCGTGGGTTGAGATGAAGTACTGGAGTACGTTCAAACCTTCACGGAAGTTCGCGGTGATTGGCGTTTCAATGATCGAGCCATCCGGCTTCGCCATCAGGCCACGCATACCGGCCAACTGACGAATCTGAGCGGCGGAACCACGCGCACCGGAGTCGGCCATCATAAAGATGCTGTTGAAGGAAACTTGCTGTTCCACAACGCCGTCACGGTTAACCACGTCTTCAACCGACAGGTTTTCCATCATCGCTTTAGCAACGCGTTCGTTTGCTGCCGCCCAGATATCGATCACTTTGTTGTAACGTTCGCCGGCGGTAACCAAACCAGACTGGAACTGCTCCTGGATTTCGGCAACTTCGGTTTCCGCTTCTTCGATGATCTCTGCTTTCTTAGCCGGGATAACCATGTCATCGATACCTACGGAAGCACCTGAACGGGCTGCGTAAGCAAAACCGGTGTACATGATCTGGTCAGCAAAGATAACGGTCGGCTTCAGGCCCAGGATGCGGTAACAAGTGTTCAGCATCTTGGAGATCGCTTTTTTGCCCAGCGGCTGGTTAACGATCGAGAACGGCAGACCTTTCGGTACGATCATCCACAGGATGGCGCGGCCGATAGTGGTGTCGATGATGCTGGTTTTTGAGCTCCACTCGCCTTCTGCATTTTTCACTTCTTCAGTGATACGCACTTTAACGCGCGCATGCAGGGAGGCCTGGCCGGCACGGTAAACGCGCTCGGCTTCTTTCGAGCCAGTCAGCACCATGCCTTCGCCCTTGGCGTTAACACAGTCGCGGGTCATGTAATACAGACCCAAAACAACGTCCTGAGAAGGAACGATGATTGGCTCGCCGTTCGCTGGGGACAGGATGTTATTGGTAGACATCATCAACGCACGCGCTTCCAACTGGGCTTCCAGCGTCAGCGGAACGTGTACTGCCATCTGGTCACCATCGAAGTCGGCGTTGTATGCCGCACAAACCAGCGGGTGCAGCTGGATGGCTTTACCTTCGATCAGAACCGGTTCGAACGCCTGGATACCCAAACGGTGCAGGGTTGGCGCACGGTTCAGCATGACCGGGTGTTCGCGGATCACTTCGTCCAGGATATCCCAAACGACGGCTTCTTCACGCTCAACCATTTTCTTAGCGGCTTTGATGGTGGTGGCCAGCCCACGCAGCTCAAGCTTGCCGTAGATGAACGGTTTGAACAGTTCCAGCGCCATTTTCTTCGGCAGGCCACACTGATGCAGACGCAGGTATGGGCCCACGGTGATAACGGAACGGCCAGAGTAGTCGACGCGTTTACCCAGCAGGTTCTGACGGAAACGGCCCTGCTTACCTTTGATCATGTCGGCCAAAGATTTCAGAGGACGTTTGTTGGAACCGGTGATCGCACGGCCGCGGCGGCCGTTATCCAGCAGCGCATCTACCGCTTCTTGCAGCATACGCTTTTCGTTGCGCACGATGATGTCCGGCGCAGCCAGATCCAACAGGCGTTTCAGACGGTTGTTACGGTTGATCACGCGGCGATACAGATCGTTCAGATCTGAAGTCGCGAAACGGCCGCCGTCCAACGGAACCAGCGGGCGCAGATCCGGCGGCAGTACCGGCAGCACGGTCAGGATCATCCATTCCGGCTTGTTGCCAGATTGAACGAACGCTTCCAGCAGCTTGATACGCTTGGTCAGCTTCTTACGCTTGGTTTCAGAGTTGGTTTCGTTCAGCTCTTCGCGCAGCTGTTCGCACTCGGCTTCCAGATCCATGTTTTTCAACAGGGCCTGAATAGCTTCTGCGCCCATCTTGGCGTCGAATTCATCACCGAACTCTTCCAGTGCGTCCAGATACTGCTCTTCGGTCAGGATCTGACGGCGCTCCAGGTTGGTCATACCGCCTTCAACCACCACGTAGGATTCGAAGTACAGCACGCGTTCGATGTCACGCAGCGGCATATCCAGCAGCAAACCGATGCGGGATGGCAGCGATTTCAGGAACCAGATGTGCGCAGTCGGGGAAGCCAGTTCGATGTGGCCCATGCGCTCACGGCGCACTTTGGTTTGGGTCACTTCAACGCCGCACTTCTCACAGATGACGCCACGGTGTTTCAAGCGCTTGTACTTACCGCACAGGCACTCGTAGTCTTTTACTGGCCCAAAGATACGGGCGCAAAACAGGCCGTCACGTTCTGGTTTGAACGTACGGTAGTTAATGGTTTCCGGCTTCTTAACTTCACCGAACGACCATGAACGGATCATGTCTGGCGATGCCAGAGCAATCTTGATCGCATCAAACTCTTCGGTCTTAGTTTGCGCTTTCAGAAACTTCAATAAGTCTTTCACGGATTGGCTCCTGTCGGAGTTAAACCTGTTGGGTGCACGCTATACCCTTCATCTTGCGGACTCTGGGGATAAATATGCACCCGTGTGACCTGAACAACCACCCTCTGGCTCCCTAGGCGGGGAGCCAGAGCCTGCAAGCCGATTACTCGTCTTCCAGTTCGATGTTGATGCCCAGCGAGCGGATTTCTTTCAACAGTACGTTGAAGGATTCCGGCATGCCAGGTTCCATACGGTGGTCGCCATCCACGATGTTTTTATACATCTTGGTACGGCCGTTAACGTCATCCGACTTAACGGTGAGCATTTCTTGCAGCGTGTACGCGGCGCCATAGGCTTCCAGCGCCCACACTTCCATCTCACCGAAGCGTTGACCACCAAACTGAGCTTTACCACCCAGCGGCTGTTGAGTAACCAGGCTGTAAGAACCGGTTGAACGCGCATGCATTTTGTCGTCAACCAAGTGGTTCAGTTTCAGCATGTACATGTAGCCAACGGTGACCTGGCGCTCGAACTGTTCGCCGGTGCGGCCATCGAACAACGTAATCTGCCCTGACGTCGGGATACCGCCCATTTCCAGCAGTGCTTTGATTTCCTGCTCTTTGGCACCATCAAACACTGGCGTGGCGATCGGCATACCTTTTTTCAGGTTCTCTGCCAGACGCAGCACTTCTTCGTCAGAGAAGGTGTTCAGATCAACCTTCTGGCGCGTGTTGTCGCCCAGATCGTAAGCTTTCTGGATAAACTCACGCAGCTTGGCCACTTCCTGCTGCTGCTTGAGCATGGCGTTGATTTTCTCACCGATGCCTTTGGCAGCCATACCCAGGTGGGTTTCCAGGATCTGACCGATGTTCATACGTGATGGTACGCCCAGCGGGTTCAGTACGATGTCAACCGGCGTGCCGTTTTCATCGTAAGGCATATCTTCAATCGGGTTGATCTTGGAGATAACACCCTTGTTACCGTGGCGGCCTGCCATTTTATCACCCGGTTGGATCTGACGTTTAACGGCCAGATACACCTTGACGATTTTCAGCACGCCTGGCGCCAGATCGTCGCCCTGAGTGATCTTACGACGCTTGGCTTCCAGTTTCTTCTCGAAATCGGATTTCAGCTCGTCGTACTGCTCCGCCAGCTGTTCCAGCTGGTTTTGCTTTTCTTCATCAGTCAGGCCCAGTTCCAGCCAGCGATCGCGTGGCAGTTTGCTCAGCTTCTCAGCTTCAACGCCACCGGCGACCAGCACCGCATGGATACGTGCGAACAAGCCGGCTTCCAGGATCTGCAGTTCTTCAGTCAGGTCTTTTTTCGCCTGCTTGAGCTGCATATCTTCGATTTCCAACGCACGCTTGTCTTTTTCCACACCGTCACGGGTGAAGACCTGCACGTCGATAACCGTACCGGAAACGCTGTTTGGCACACGCAGAGAAGAGTCCTTAACGTCAGAAGCCTTCTCACCGAAGATCGCACGCAGCAGCTTCTCTTCTGGGGTCAGTTGGGTTTCGCCTTTTGGCGTCACTTTACCGACCAGAATATCGCCACCAGTCACTTCCGCACCGATATACACGATGCCGGATTCATCCAGTTTCGAGAGTGCCGCTTCACCCACGTTTGGAATGTCAGCGGTGATCTCTTCCGGCCCCAGCTTGGTGTCACGGGACACACACGCCAGTTCCTGAATGTGGATGGTGGTGAAGCGATCTTCCTGAACCACACGCTCGGAGACCAAGATGGAGTCTTCGAAGTTATAGCCGTTCCACGGCATGAACGCCACGCGCATGTTCTGGCCCAGCGCCAGTTCACCCAAATCGGTGGACGGGCCGTCTGCCAGCACATCGCCACGTTCAACCGGCTCGCCCAGCGATACGCATGGCATCTGGTTGATACAGGTGTTCTGGTTAGAACGGGTGTATTTGGTCAGGTTGTAGATGTCGATACCCGCTTCGCCCGGGTACATCTCGTCTTCGTTAACTTTGATAACGATACGGGAAGCATCCACGTACTGGATCACGCCGCCGCGTTTGGCCACGGCGGTCACGCCGGAGTCAACCGCTACTGCACGTTCCATACCGGTACCTACCAGCGGCTTGTCAGCACGCAGAGTCGGCACGGCCTGACGTTGCATGTTCGCACCCATCAATGCACGGTTGGCGTCATCGTGCTCCAAGAATGGAATCAGTGAAGCACCAACGGAAACCACCTGCTGGGTGGAAACGTCCATATAGTCAACCTGATCGCGGCTGAACAGGCTGGACTCGCCTTTGTTACGACAGGTAACCAGATCTTCTACGAAGCGGCCTTCTTCATCCAGGTTGGAGTTCGCCTGGGCGATAACGAAGTTGCCTTCTTCAATAGCAGACAGGTAGTTGATCTCATCCGTTACAACGCCATCGCGCACGCGGCGGTATGGGGTTTCCAGGAAACCATATTCGTTGGTCTGTGCGTACACAGACAGGGAGTTGATCAGACCGATGTTCGGGCCTTCCGGCGTTTCGATTGGACACACGCGGCCGTAGTGGGTCGGGTGTACGTCTCGAACTTCAAAGCCGGCACGTTCACGGGTCAAGCCGCCTGGGCCCAATGCGGAGATACGGCGTTTGTGCGTAATCTCGGACAATGGGTTGTTCTGGTCCATGAACTGAGACAGCTGGCTGGAACCAAAGAACTCTTTCACCGCCGCCGAAATCGGCTTGGCGTTGATCATGTCCTGTGGCATCAGGGTGTCCAGATCGCCCAGGGACAGACGCTCTTTCACCGCACGCTCAACGCGCACCAGACCGACGCGGAACTGGTTTTCGGCCATTTCGCCGACGGAACGGATACGACGGTTGCCGAGGTGGTCGATATCGTCCACTTCGCCTTTACCGTTACGGATATCGATGAGCTTCTTCATCACTTCGATGATGTCGTCGTTGCTCAGGATACCCGAACCTTCGATCTCGTCACGCAGCAGAGAACGGTTGAACTTCATACGGCCAACCGCAGACAGATCGTAGCGGTCTTCAGAGAAGAACAGGTTCTCGAACAGGCTTTCCGCCGCTTCGCGAGTTGGCGGCTCACCAGGGCGCATCATGCGGTAAATTTCTACCAGCGCGCTCAGACGATCGCTGGTTGGATCGACACGCAGGGTTTCAGAAATGTACGCGCCGTGGTCCAGATCGTTGGTGAACAGCGTTTCAATACGTTTGTGGCCGGACTGGCTCAGCTTGGCCAGCAGATCCAGCGACAGCTCCATGTTGGCCGCGCAGATCAGTTCGCCGGTATTGGTATCGATGTAATCCTTCGCGACCACTTTGCCCGCGATGTATTCCACCGGTACTTCAATGCTCTGAATTTCGTCTTTTTCCAACTGACGAATATGACGAGCCGTGATGCGGCGGCCTTTCTCAACGTAGATCTTACCGTTGGCTTCGATGTCGAAGGAGGCAGTCTCGCCACGCAGACGGTCTGGCACCAGTTCCATCTGCAGTTTGTTGTCACGGATCTCGAAAACCACTTTCTCAAAGAACAGGTCGAGGATCTGTTCTGTGGTGTAGTTCAGCGCGCGCAGAATGATGGTCGCCGGCAGTTTGCGACGACGGTCGATACGCACGAACAGGTTGTCTTTCGGGTCAAACTCGAAATCCAGCCAGGAACCACGGTAAGGAATGATACGTGCGTTATACAGCACTTTACCCGAGGAGTGGGTTTTGCCCTTATCGCTATCAAAGAACACGCCAGGACTACGGTGCAGCTGAGATACGATAACCCTCTCAGTACCGTTGATCACAAAGGTGCCGTTCTCGGTCATGAGCGGAATTTCGCCCATATAGACTTCTTGTTCCTTGATGTCTTTGACCGTACCTTCTGGTGCTTCTCGTTCATAGATAACCAGGCGCAGCTTGACGCGCAGCGGCGCTGAGAACGTCACACCACGAATCTGGCACTCTTTGACGTCGAACACCGGCTCACCAAGACGGTAGCTAACGTATTGCAGCTCCGAATTGCCACTGTAGCTCTGGATAGGGAAAACAGAACGGAATGCGGCTTCAAGGCCGTACTGCCCTTCTGGATCTTGCTCGATAAACTTCTGGAACGAGTCAAGCTGGATAGAAAGGAGATATGGCACATCCAACACTTGTGGACGTTTGCCAAAATCCTTACGAATGCGTTTTTTCTCGGTATAGGAGTAAACCATAGGGTTCCTCAGCTCGCTGATCAGTGACCCACTCTGTCCGTCCGATTGGGACAGTTCATGCAACACTATTTTGTCGACCGGAAAGTGGGGACACTTTCCGCAATATCTCTTTCTATCACTCTTAAACCATTTCATTGCGCCTCCCCCCAGAACTCCTGGAGCGCAGAGCACGCAGTATATTAAGTCGTCGATAGAAAAAAATATTGGGGGGAAACCAGTAGTCAAACAGTGTGAAACCCTACTGGCACCCTACAGCGCAAAAAGGCTGGTGACCAAAAAGTCACCAGCCATCAGCCTAATTGCTTAGGCTGCAACCTGGAAAGTTGGCTTATTTAACTTCAACTTCAGCGCCAGCTTCTTCCAGTGCTTTCTTCAGAGCTTCAGCGTCGTCTTTGCTCACGCCTTCTTTCAGAGCGGCTGGAGCAGATTCAACCAGGTCTTTAGCTTCTTTCAGGCCCAGACCGGTTGCACCACGTACTGCTTTGATCACGGCTACTTTGTTACCGCCGATAGCTTTCAGTACAACGTCGAACTCAGTTTTTTCTTCAGCAGCTTCAGCAGGGCCAGCAGCAACAGCTACAGCGGCAGCAGCAGAAACACCGAATTTTTCTTCCATAGCGGAAACCAGTTCAACAACGTCCATTACGGACATAGCAGCAACTGCTTCCAGGATTTGGTCTTTAGTGATAGACATAACAATTGTTCCTAAAATTCAGAAATAGTTTGAATACGTTAGCAAAGGCTAAGAAAGAGCGGCTTAGGCTGCTTCTTTCTGATCGCGCACAGCAGCCAGAGTACGAACCAGTTTGCCGGCAGCGGCTTCTTTCATGGTCGACATCAGGCGTGCGATTGCTTCTTCGTAAGTTGGCAGCGTTGCCAAGCGGTCAATTTGCGCCGCAGGGATCAGCTCACCTTCAAAGGCCGCAGCTTTAACCTCAAATTTTGCATTCGCTTTCGCGAACTCTTTGAACAGACGAGCAGCAGCGCCCGGGTGTTCGTTAGAGAATGCAATCAAGGTTGGACCGACAAACGTGTCTTTCAGGCATTCGAACGGAGTGCCTTCAACAACGCGACGCAGCAGGGTGTTACGAACAACACGCATGTAAACGCCAGCTTCACGACCTGCTTTACGCAGTTCAGTCATTTTATCTACGGTAACGCCGCGGGAATCCGCAACAACCGCAGACAGCGCGCCTTTGGCTACTTCGTTGACTTCAGCAACAATCGCTTGTTTGTCTTGAAGATTTAATGCCATTAGCTTTTTGCTCCTGGATTAGCCGGGGAACACTCCCCGGAACTCACTTCACCCGGCACGTTGTGAAAACACGCAGCGCCGAGCGGCTTAACACGGTGAGCAGAATCCAGCAAAGACAAATTCTTTATAAAAAGAAAAAATTCTTTAGGCTCTGTCACCGTCTACGCAGGAAGATTAAGTACCTTGCGATACACCTGCGGTCTTGGACGGAGGCCTGGATTAGGCCAGGCTCCAACCGAAAATTCGTTGTTTTGCTATTAGCAAAACCTTGGGGGATAAGATTCTAGGTGAATTTATACCCCAAGTCAAAGCGATTTCTCGCCTTTCGCAGTTATACTGCGACAGCAGTCAGGCCGCTCTGATCGATAGCAACGCCAGCACCCATGGTGGTGGAGAGGCTAACTTTCTTGATATAAACGCCTTTAGCCTGTGCAGGTTTTGCTTTTTTCAGCGCAACCAGCAGAGCTTCCAGGTTTTCTTTCAGCTTGTCTGCGTCGAAATCAACCTTACCGATAGTGGTATGGATGATGCCGTTTTTGTCGTTACGGTAACGGATCTGGCCTGCTTTAGCGTTTTTAACGGCTTCAGCAACGTTTGGCGTAACGGTACCCACTTTCGGGTTTGGCATCAGGCCACGTGGGCCCAGAACCTGGCCCAGTTGGCCAACAACGCGCATTGCATCCGGAGAGGCAATAACAACGTCAAAGTTCATTTCGCCTTTTTTGATCTGGTCAGCCAGATCGTCCATACCTACCAGCTCTGCGCCAGCTGCTTTAGCAGCTTCAGCGTTAGGGCCCTGGGCAAATACGGCAACGCGAACGGAACGGCCAGTACCGTGTGGCAGCACGGTGGCGCCACGAACGTTTTGGTCAGATTTACGTGCATCGATACCGAGGTTAACGGCAACGTCAACGCTTTCTACGAATTTCGCAGTGGCCAGCTCTTTCAGCAGGGCAACGGCTTCGGTGATGTCGTACTGTTTAGTAACATCAACTTTGTCACGGATCACGCGCATGCGCTTGGTCAGCTTAGCCATCTCTTAATCCTCCACTACCAGGCCCATGGAACGAGCGGTACCTTCGATGGAGCGAGTCATCGCTTCAACGTCAGAACCAGTCATGTCCGCAGCTTTGGTTTCTGCGATTTCACGTACCTGAGCACGGGTCACTTTACCGACTTTGTCTTTGTTCGGCTTACCGGAACCAGACTTGATACCAGCCGCTTTTTTCAGCAGAACGGCTGCTGGCGGGGTTTTGGTAACGAAGGTGAAGGAGCGATCAGAATAAACGGTAATAACAACTGGGATCGGCAGGCCTTTTTCAATGCTGTCAGTCTTAGCATTGAACGCTTTACAGAATTCCATGATGTTAACACCTTGCTGACCCAGAGCAGGACCGACTGGCGGGCTCGGGTTAGCCATACCAGCTGCAACCTGCAGCTTAACGTAGGCTTGTACTTTCTTGGCCATTGAAATTTCCTCGTATGGGTAGTATCGCCTCGTTCAGAGGCTCCCCGTGTTTCATCCCGCCCAAAAGCAGGACATCTAAAAACAAAAGGCGCGAAATTGTAGTTTAATTTCGCGCCTCTGGCAAGCTGCGGATCAAAACCAATCGCTGGTTAATCGATCAGCCTTTTTCAACCTGGCTGAAGTCTAGCTCGACCGGCGTTGCACGGCCGAAAATAGACACCGAGACTTTCAAACGGCTCTTCTCGTAGTCAACTTCTTCAACCACACCGTTGAAATCGGCAAATGGGCCATCGTTAACGCGTACCAGTTCACCCGGTTCAAACAGCGTTTTCGGACGCGGTTTATCCCCAACCTGCTGCAGGCGGTTCATGATCGCGTCGACTTCTTTATCGCTGATTGGCGCCGGACGATCGGAGGTACCACCGATAAAGCCCATCACGCGCGGCACACTGCGCACCAGGTGCCAACTGGCATCATTCATGACCATTTGCACCAGCACGTAGCCTGGGAAGAATTTACGTTCGCTCTTACGGCGCTGGCCGCCACGGATCTCAACCACTTCTTCCGTAGGCACCATGACTTCGCCGAACAGTTCTTCCATATCATGCAATTTGATATGCTCGCGCAGCGATTGGGCAACGCGACCTTCAAAACCGGAAAACGCCTGAACGACGTACCAACGTTTTTTTGGAGCTTCAGACATCTTAGAACCTCAGGCCAGTAATAAACGATACCAGACGGACCAGAATGCCATCCAGTCCCCACAAAATCAGTGACATCACGGCAGTTACCGCGGCAACGATTAACGTGGTGTGTAGCGTTTCCTGACGAGTTGGCCAAATAACTTTACGCACTTCAGTGCGCGCTTCACGCGCAAACGCCACGGTTGCTTTGCCTTTTGTCGTGATCAATGCCACGGCACCCGCAATGGCGATAACCAGCACAACAGCAAGTGCACGTAATGGCAGACTGTAATCACGGTAATAGTAGTTACCGCCGATAGCCACGACCAACAAAACAAAGACGATCAGCCATTTAATCGCTTCTAAGCCGCGCCCGCTCCCTTGAGCCTCGGTATTCGCACTCATAAACCAACCTGTCACTATGATTCAGAACAAACAACTTTGCCTCGCAATGCGAGGCAAACCAAACCGATCAGATGCTGATCGAACAGCACTCGGTGTACGCTATGACGTATCTCAATCAATACGGTTTAAGAGCCCATCTCACCAATGATTATACCCATCATACTTCAAGTTGCCTGTGCGTTGGCTTGGTTAGCCGCCTATCCCAACCCCGCTTAGGGGCTAAACTCGAGGGGATTTACCGCACCGCAGCCTTCCTACAACTTGAATTATTGTGCGTATATTATGACTGCAAAATCGCTGATGAGATAGGTTCTAATTCACAGCGTAGAAAAAGGGCATCAAATGATGCCCTTTTACCGCGTGTCGCGTCAAATGTTATCAGCGATTAAGCGATAACTTTAGCAACAACGCCCGCGCCTACGGTACGGCCGCCTTCACGGATAGCGAAACGCAGACCGTCGTCCATCGCGATTGGGTGGATCAGGGTCACTACCATTTTGAT
>NZ_BAABEM010000041.1:0-30247 GCF_039540155.1 Gibbsiella greigii | reverse complement strand
CCCGCCTGGTTGTACAGGCTATCGGCGGTGATTTGCCAATTCCCGGCGCGGATTTGCGCCTGTTGCGTGTCGAGGTGCCCCAAACTGTTGACGGTGAGTTGCTCACTGTCCACCTGCGCCTGTTGCAGCACCACATCCCCGGCTTGCGCCGTCAACTGCGCCTGCCCGGCCGCCAGGCGGCTGTGGCTTAAATCCACCCGGCGGCCGGTCACCGCCACCTGTTCCTGGCTCAGCAAGCTGCCGCTGGCGCGAATATCCCCCTGGCTGACGAGGGTGATATCCGCCGGGCGGATCAGGCTGCTGTTGGCATCGCTGCCCGCCAAAAGCGCCCCGCTGCTCTGGATACCTTGTTCAGCGCGCAGCGTGACGTTGCCGGCCGCCGCCAGCGTGCCGGATTGGCGAATGTCGCCCTGGCGGCTTTGTACGGCCAGTTGGCCGCCGCTGTACAGTTTGCCCTGGTGTTCAACGCTGTCGCGGGCGGTTAAGCTGATATCGCCGCCGGCCTGCGTGTAAGGCTCCGCTGTGCCAGCCTGCCAGGCAAGCTTGCCCTCACTGCTCACCACCAGGTTTTTTTCAGCCTGCAGATGCCCGCCCTGATTGCGAACCCCCACCCCCGCTTCGGTGCCGATCATTCGGATACTGCCGCTGTACATGCCGCCCATCTGGCCCATATCGATGGCCAACTCGGGTTTGGCGCTGCCGTCGTCCGAAAGCGGCGTCGCGGTTTTACCGTCCGCGCTCACGCGGTTGCGGCCAGCCACCACCGACAGCTCATCTTTGGCCCAGACGCCGGCATTGATCGCTACCGCGCGCGCCAGAATATCCACGTATTCGGTATCATGACGGCTATCGCCATTCAGCCCGCCGCCTTCAACGCGCACCACGCCGCGTTCGATCTGGTAGCCCGCCAGGCTGCCGTCGGCGTTCAACTGCGGCTTGCCGGTGGTCAGCGTCATTCGCCCGGCATTGAGGGTGCCGCAACCGTTGCAGACAATCCCCGCCGGGTTAGCGACGATCACCTGCGCCCGCCCGCCGGCCACTTCCAGAAAACCGCGCAGTTGGCTGGGGTTGTTACTGTTGACTTCATTGAGGATCACCCGTGCGGGGGCGGCATCCGGATTCAGGTTGGGGTTGCCCTGTATGATCCCGGCCATCTGGGTGGACGTCATCACCGCCGAGTTGTTGAGAATGGCGCCTTTCTGCTCGACATCAAACTGCTGATACTGGTTGTGCGATATCCCGGCCTGATTGGGCGCAGTAATATTCACCTGCGGCAAACCGTTCGCCGTGGCGATCACATCCGGCCGCTGGCCGGGCGCCGCCGCACCGTCCGCCACAATGCCGTCGGCCGCCGCCGGCCCGGCAAACAGCGCCAGCCCCAGCAGCCATACCGTGCGGCGCAGCGTCACCCACAACCGTGGCGTGCCGGCGCCGCGGCTTTGCCCCGGCTCGCTGCTGCAACTGCGGGCCAGCTCGGAAACCACCCGCAGTTCCCCATGGGTGCGGCTGAAAATAAGGCGATAGCAATGCTTGTTCATGAGTCACATCCGTGAGAAAAGTCAGTCCGTTCTGGTCAGTTGCGGCACAGGGCCGGCCTCAGATCTCCAGGTTGACGCTAAAACCAGCCGTCGCACCGGATGTGCGGAAATTATCCGGCTTGTAGAGCGGCACACCGGCGAACAGATCGTAGCTAAACCGCCCCCACAACGCTCCCCGCACGCCCAAAGCGCTGCCCGCCAGTTGGCGGCCGACCAGATGCCGAGCGCCGGGGCCGCCGACGCGCCCATAATCGGCGGCCAGATACAGCTCATGGCCACGCGCTCCTACGTTCCACGCCAACTCATTGCGCCAAAGCAGCCCCTTCTCGCCGGACAGCATCTGTTCGCCGTCAAAGCCGCGCACCGTATAACGCCCGGCGATGGCCATCCGCTCCTGTGGCGTCAGCGCGTTCGGGCTCCACTGGCCGCGAACCAGGGTGTAATACCGCCAGGGTTGTTTGCCCCAGGCGAAAGGCTGGTTGACACTCAGATCGCCAAGCAAAATACCGGTACGGGCGCTACCGCTGTGTGTGGCCTCCTCCGGCGCGGGCAAGGCGCCGAACGCCCCGGTGCCGCGGCGCCAGTTGAGGTTCGCATCCAGCGTGGCGCGGCCGAGGTAACTGCGCTGGTTAACGCCCAGTTCCCAGCCGGCGGTGCGGCGCTGCTGTAGGCCGATGTCGATGCCATCCACCGCATTAGAGGAATGCTTACGATAGGCGCGCAGGTTGAGCGTGGTTTTATGCGCCTGATTGCGAAACAGCAGCCGGGACACCGTCAGTTGCAGGTTGTCGCTCTTGCCGCTGTAGCTCAGCACCTCATTCGCATTGGGGATATTCTGCTGATAGGTGTAGTCGTTGTAGTTGGCGGAAACCGCCCAGTAGCCGATCGGGAAAAAGTAGTTCAGGGTGTGTGAACGGTTGCCGAACGGCCCGTGCTGGAACAGGTTCTTGCCGATATTGGCATAAAACAGGTCGTTCTGCGCCAACGGGGCATCCACCGCCAACGTCGCAGATCCGAGGTAGCGGCCGGTGCTTTTTGCACCGCTGTCGTCCAACCCCAGGTTAAGCCGCACCGGCCGGCCTGCTTTCCAGTTCACCCGTAGGTCGCTGGTGGCTTCGCGCTCGCCAGGAACGATGGTGATGTCGGCGGCCGCGCTGGGCACACGTTTGAAGTTTTCCAGCCCTTGTTCCAGATCCCGCAGGTTGAGAATGTCGCCCGGTGAGGCCGGAATGGCATTCCACAGCCGCCCGCGCCAGGAAACCGGCGCCTCAAAGCGAATATCGCCAATGCGCCCGGGCTGCAGAGTGAGCGTCAGCACGCCGGCGGTCAGATCCTGCTCCTGGGCCATCACGCGGGTGGTGATGTATCCCCGGGCCAGAATGGCGTTCTGCACTTTGTTGATGATCAGTACGATACCCTGGCTGCCCAGGCAGCGGCCTCTGGCGCCATTTGCGGCATCCAGCGCCCACTGAAAGCGGGCGGCCGAGTCGCCTTCCAGACGCAGGGTATTGATGGTGAAGCAGGGTTGCTCATTGATGGGGTAATCGGGCAAAACAACGCTGGGGCGGGCCAGGCGCACATCGGAATCCGGCGCGTTCTGTTCGCGCAGCACGCGTTCACGCTGTTGCTGGCGCAATTGTTCCCGCGCATCCAGCTCGGCCCCTTGCACGGCGGCGGCAGAAGGCGGCAGTTCGATAGTGTTGTGCTCTGCCGGGTTGAATAAAGCCGCCGAAAGCGGAAAAACCACACCGCCCAGCGCCAACGGCGCGGCAAAACGCCATAGATGCTTCCTGCATACCAGCATTTCTGATCCCTGAAGGTATTAACTGTAAAGAATTCGTCAATTTGTGTGAGGATTATTATTCACAACAGAAGAATAATCAACCAACACTAACGGGTTAATTTGCTATTTACCTCTAAATAATGACCATGATAAGTTAATTTACGATATTTATCGTTATTTTATATTCATAAAACAGATAATAATAAAAAAACGCATTCACACCATTAATAGGTGAGCGAAGCGCCGGCCACCGGCTTTTTTCATCCGGCGCGAAAAACAAACGGCGCAGCGCTCCAGGCGCCCCGGCCCGCACGGCAAATGATTTAGCGTATAGTGGCGGGAAGAGATAAAGGAGCCGCTATGCAGATAAGAAAATACCAAGAGGCCGATCGCCCATTCCTGCGCACTTTGTATCTGGCTGCCCGCAAGGCCGCCTACCACTGGCGAGATACGCGCGGCTATCAGTTGGAAGACTTTGATCGCGCCACCCTCGGTGAGGATATCTGGGTGGCGGAACAACAAGGCAAGCTGCTGGGGTTTGTTTCCATTCACCGCGCCGACAATTTCATTCACAACCTGTTTGTCGATCCGCACCTGCCGCCGCAGGGCGTGGGCAGCGCGCTGCTGCACCACGCCGAAAAGACCTTCACCCATACCGGTTCGCTGAAATGCCTGGTGAAAAACCAAAAGGCGCTGGCGTTTTACCGCAAGCATGGCTGGCGCGTGATCGCCACCGGGGAAGACGGCGACGAAGAGTATTACCTGCTGCATTCGCCGAAAAAATAACGCGCCCTAACCATTGATGTCGGCCCCTTGCGCCAGCACCGCGCCGATAACGGCAAACCCGGTTAAGGCAGCGAAGCCAAAGTGAAAACCACTCATGCCGGGGTTGGCCTGCAGGATAATCACCATCAATGCCAGCGCAACCGCGCCGCTGGCGTATTGCGCCGTGACCATCAGCCCACTGGCGCCCCCCTGCTGTTCATCCGGCACATCATCGGTGCCAACCACAAACTTCGCGGTATAAATCATGCCATGGCCGATACCGCTCAGCAGCAGCCCGGGAATGAAAACCAGCCAGGCCATATTTTCCCCCAACGAGCAGGCAATCAGCAGTAGCCCGGCGGCGCCGATCATAAAGCCCCTGGTCAATACGCCGGCCGCCGGCAGCCGTGCGAACAATTTACCGGCGATCATATTGCCGGTAATAATCATCAGCGTCAGCGGCATAAAAAACAGCCCGGTTTGCCAGGCGCTGTAGCCATAGTGGTTTTGCAACAGCAACGTCAACAAAAACAGTTCGGTTCCCACGCTGGCCATGTATAAACCACTGGCGGTGCAGCCCCGTTGCAACCCTGCCAGGCCGCGTAGCCCACGCGCCACCAGCGGTTGCCGGCTGTGTTTTTCGCCAAGCAGAAATAGCCACAGTAAAACCGTAGTCATACCCAGCCAGCGATGCGTGGTGAGGTGATCCAGCCCGTGTTCGGCCAATGCGCTCATCGCCATAACCATGCCCAACACGCTCAGCGTACCCAATAAGGAGGCCAACAACGGCAACCGTTGGCGCGGCACAGTGCGGCATGTAATGCGAAAATAGCGGAACGCGGCCCAGATACACAGCGCCCCCAGCGGCACATTAACCAAAAACACCAGCCGCCAGCTCAGCTGCGTAAAAGCGCCGCCCAGCACAACGCCCGCCACCAGGCCGGCGGCGCCAACCGTGCTCCAGACGGTGAGGGCTTTTGCCCGGGTATGGCCAGCGCTGAAGTGATGGGAGATCAACGCAATGATCGCCGGCTGTAAAAACGCAGCGCCCAACCCCTGAACGCCACGGGCAATCACCAACGCCGTGGCCGATGCCGTCATACCGCCCCACAGCGAAGCCAGGCTGAACAACGCCATCGCCAGCACAAATATGCTCCTGGCGCCGAACGCATCGCAACAGCGGCCGCCAACCAGTAAAAAACCGGCAAAAATCACGCCATAGGCAGAAACCACCCACTGCGCATGCGCCGGCGCCAAATGCAGGCTGGCGGCGATGTTCGGCAACGCCACATAGATAATCGAATAATCCAACGCGATCACAAACTGTGCCAGTGAAAGCGCTGCCAGCGTGAGTGATAAGCGCGGTAATGTGCCATCCGGCGCTGAAATACAACCTGTCATAACCCTTTATCCTTCTGTAGGCGCCAAAACACTGATGAATTGTTCTCATCATAAAAATGGCGTTTAATGAGGTTACTCCGGCTATAAAAGCCAAATCAAAGTCATTAAATTCAGCAATGGATGAAATAAACTCAGCATGAGAAAGCTTCGCCTGCCGCCGTTGGGGGCGCTACGGGCCTTCAACGCCGTGGCCGTTCACCACAGCTTCAAACGCGCCGCCGACGAAATTGGCGTCACCGCCACGGCAATCAGCCACCAGATACGGCAATTGGAAGAGCAGTTGGCCACCAGGGTGTTTGAACGCAGTGCGAAGGGGGTGGCGTTAACCGCCAGCGGGGAAATACTGTTTAGCACAACGCAGCGGCTGTTTAACGAGCTGCAGGATACCGTGGAAAAAATCCACGCCCATAATGCGCCGCCGGTGCTTACCGTCACCACCACCTCGAATTTTCTCACCCACTGGCTGGTGGCGCGCCTGGCGGCGCTGAAGGTGGCGTTGCCGGATATCGATCTGCGCCTGCATACCAGTGTGGAAAGCATTGATCTGGCGCGTAAAACGGTCGATGCGGCCATCCGTTACCGTGAAACGGCAGAAGACACGATGGCATCAACCCTGCTCTATCAGGATGAATTCATCCTGGTCGCCAGCCCGGCGTTGGCTATCCGGCGGCTTGAAGATTTATCATCGGCCACCCTGTTTCACGTTGATAACCGCCACGTCCCTGCAGCAGCGCCCACCTGGCAACACTGGAAAACGCGCTTTGGCCCGGCAATGCTCAACAGCGAGGCCGGGGTGCACTTCACCGATGAAACCCATGCGATACAGGCCGTGGTCGCCGGCCAGGGAGTGGCGATCGTCAGCAGCCTGCTGGCGCACGATTTCATCCGCCAGGGGGTGCTGGCAGCGCCTTTCGCCCACGCGCTGCCCGGCGCAAATTACTATTTCGTCACCCTGGCGGAAAACAGCGAACGGGAAGATATCAGCAGCCTGCGCAACTGGCTGCTAAGCCAAATGGCGCAGATAAAAGATGGCGATTAACCGCCGGCGCACGGCCGGCGGCACCCTGCAACAGCGAACGCTTACAGTTGGTAAATCGACGCCTGCCACGGCTGGAGTTCCAGTTGCGCGGCGCCTTGTGCCACCGCGCGGCCAGCACCGCTGTCCAGCGTGAGCGCATTAATCTTGATCCCAGCCGGCAAGGCGTATTTCAGCGGCTGCTCGCTGAAGTTAATCACCACCAGATAGCGCTGATCGCCCAGGGTGCGAGTATAGGCAAATACCTGGGCGTTGGCAGGATCGATATCCTTGAATTCGCCGTAGATCAGCGCCGGCGTTTGGCTGCGCAGGGCAATCAGGCGGCGGTGATAGTTATAGACGGAATCCGGATCGTGCTGCTGGGCGGCGGCATTGATCTGCGCATAGTTAGGGTTAACCGCCAGCCACGGCTTGCCGGTGGTGAAGCCGCCGTTGGCTGCGGTGTTCCACTGCATCGGCGTGCGCGCATTATCACGGCTGGTCTGCCGAACATTCTGCAGGTATTCCTGCGCCGGCACTTTACCGGTGGCCACCAGATCGCGCCATTGCCCCCTGATCTCAACGTCTTCAAAATCCTCCACCCGCTGGAACGGGTAGTTGGTCATGCCCAACTCGTCCCCCTGGTAAAGAAACGGCGTTGCGCGCTGCGTCAGCATCATCGTCGCCAGCGCCTTGGCCGAGGCCACTCGCCAGCGCGGGCTATCGTCGCCAAAGTGCGAGACGGCGCGTGGGTTGTCGTGGTTGCTCAGGAAGCTGGTGTTCCAGCCGTTCGCCCCAGAGCCACTGTCGATTTTGGCGTAGGTCGCTTTAAGCTGCGGCAACGTCCAGTCGGTTTTACGCCAACCATCGCGATCCATCCGCACCAGGTCAAAATTAAACAGCATGTTCAGTTCATGGCGCTGCGGATCGGTAAATTTCTTCGCCTGTTCGGTGGTGACGCCAAACGCTTCGCCCACGGTCATGGTGTCATAATGGGACAACACTTCGCGGTTCATTTCCTGCAGGTATTGGTGAATATGCGGCCCGTTGGCGAACACATATTCCGGGTGTGCCAATGCTGTGGCGGGCAGATCGGGCAGGCCCGGCTGTTTGGAAATAAACGGAATCACATCCATGCGGAAGCCGGAAACCCCCTTATCCAGCCAGAAGCGCATAATGTCATACACCCCTTGCCGCACCTTTGGGTTCTCCCAGTTGAGATCCGGCTGTTTGCTGGCAAAATAGTGCAAATAGTATTGGCCGGTTTGCGCATCCCGCGTCCAGGCTGAACCGCTGAAAAACGAAGAGTAGTTGTTCGGCGCTTTGCCGTCGCGCCCATCGCGCCAGATGTAGAAATCACGATACGGGTTGTCTTTGGCTTTGCGGCTTTCCACAAACCACTGGTGCTCATCGCTGGTATGGTTGACCACCAGATCGATAATCAATCGCATATCGCGTTTTTTCACTTCCGCCATCAGGCGATCAAAATCCGCCATGGTGCCGAATTCTTTCATCACCTTGCGGTAGTCACGGATGTCATAACCGTTGTCCGCATTAGGCGAATCAAAATGCGGGCTTAGCCAGATAACGTTAACCCCCAGCGTTTTCAGGTAATCGAGCTTTTCCGTGATGCCGTTCAGATCGCCGATGCCGTCACCGTTGCTATCGTTGAATGAACGGGGGTAAACCTGATAGACCACCGCTTCTTTCCACCAGGCGGCCTCGTTATGCATTGACTGAACTGCTGTGGTGTTTGCCATTGTATCCTCCGTGTTTGCGGCCAGCGCCTGCTGGCCCAGCATTGCCATCATCAGCGCGGCTGATAAACAGCCTTGGCGTAACACTGAATGTTTCTTGGGGAAGTTACTCATTTTTTTATCTCGCTAACGGACTAAAAATAGGACATTTTCCGCCATTGCTGGCAGGCTGAACCGACATATTCTTTGCCGATATGCCGCCGCCCAGAGTGATTTGCAGCGGTTGAACAGGCCTTAATGGCAAGGTAATCCCCGCCCTTTTCTCCTGCGCCGGCAGCGCGCGAAATCTGTGAGCGATATCAATTAAAAATCCGGCAATAAGATGTCTACTTGTTAGCTAATTTGTATACGTTTATTCCATAAACCATTTTCCGTTAGAAAAATAAAAGATTACTCAATGAATTATACGAATCATCATGGCGGCTAATGCCGCGACGTGAATGAATAAGAGGTTTAAAAGTGATTTACAGGTTGATAGCGCAAAAGCTGCGTGCACGTATTAATTCGGAAGAGTTTAAAGTGGGCGATGCACTGCCCGGTGAGCTGATACTGGCGCAGGAAATCGGTGTTTCACGCAGCACGCTACGCAAGGCGATTAACATCCTGGTTGGCGAAGGCATGCTCGATCGCCGCCACGGCAGCGGCACCTATATTCTGCAAAAGGATTTACAACACGACACCCACGGCTTAAACAGCTTCGCTGAGCATATGAAGCAAATTGACCGGGTGGTGACGAATGAAGTGGTGCAGTTTTGCGTGCGGCTGGCGCCGCCGGCGATTGCGCGCCAGTTGCGCATCAAGGCCAACGAACAGGTGTATTATTTCCAGCGCATCCGCCATGTGGATGGCAAACCCTATATGGTGGAAGACAGCTATATGCCGGTCAGGCTGTTCCCCACGCTTTCACTGCACTATATGTGCGGCTCCAAATTTGACTATATCGAAAACCAGTGCGGCATCACTATCGATGGCTGCATTGAGACTTTTACCCCGGTGCTGGCGGCCGAGCCTTATGCGCACCAATTAAAGCTCAAAGAGGGGGCGCTGCTGCTGCAACTCACCTCCCTTTCGCTGTCCACCAGCGGGGAGTACCTGGATTTTTCCATTATGTATATGAACCCGAGCGAATATCAGGTGAAGTACTACATGAAGCGCAACAAAATGCTGTAACGAAAACGCCGGGTGCGGCGGCCTGTGCCCTGCGCGGGCGGCACCGCCCGGCGACAGTTACAAAATTTAATTTATCTTCACCGTTTCCCGCCATTTAGCCCTTTCCCCACCTGACGTGCATCAATTCTCCGCAGGCGGAGTTGTTCTATGCTCAGCCTCACCCATTTATGTAAATACGTTTTATTTTCATTAGCGTTCACCCCTTAACGATGGGTGCCCAGATGAGGAATACGCCACTTATGTCTCTTGAGCTTTCATCCTTCTTTGCTGCTGAAGACGGGTTACCCTTCCGCGGGCGCTGGGCCACCATGCCGTGGCGCCAACAAAAACCGTTGCCCGCCGAAGAGATCGACGCCGCGTGGCGAAGCCTGACGGCGACGGCCATCACCGGCAACAAACGCCTGCTGTACGTACACATTCCGTTTTGCGCCACGCAGTGCAAATTCTGTGGCTTCTATCAGAACAAGCTCGAAGAACAGGCAATCGCGGAATATTGCGACATGCTGCTGCAAGAACTGGCGTTGGAAGCCGGTAGCACGTTGCACCAATCTGCACCAATACACGCCATTTATTTTGGCGGCGGTACGCCCTCTGCGCTAAGCGCCCGGCAGTTGCATCGGATCATCAGCACCTTGCGCCAAAGTTTGCCGCTGGCGGCAGACTGTGAAATTACGGTGGAAGGCCGGATTTTCAACTTTGACGACGAGCGCATCGATGCCTGCCTGGAAGCCGGCGCCAACCGTTTTTCCATTGGTATCCAAACCTTTGATACCCGCGTGCGCCAGCGCCTGGGGCGGCGCGCCAACCGTCAGGAGGCAATAGATTTCATCACCCGCCTGGGGCAGCGCGATCGCGCGGCGATCATTTGCGATCTGATGTTCGGCCTGCCGGATCAAACGGTTGCAAGCTGGCGGGAAGATCTGGCGATCGTCCGCGATCTGCCGTTGGATGGCGTCGATCTGTACGCGCTCAATCTGTTGCCGAATACGCTGCTGGCCAAAGCGGTGGAAAACCAGCGCGTGGCGTTGCCCGCCGTTGACCACAACCGCGATTTGTACCTGATGGGGGAAAAATTCCTGGCGGATGAAAACTGGCGCCAGCTCAGCAACAGCCACTGGGCGCGCCATAGCCGCGAGCGCAATCTATACAACCTGCTGATCAAACAGGGGGCGGACTATCTGGCGCTCGGCAGCAGCGCCGGCGGCAGCGTGGCCGGGCAATCCTATATGATGGCGCGCAATCTGGAAGGCTACGCGCAGGCCCTCGCCAACGGGCGCAAGCCCATCGCCATGATGACGCCGGCCAGCCCTGACTACCGTTGGCGGCTGGCGTTGCAGGGCGGGATCGACAGCGGGTTCTGCGATCTGCTGCAGGTGCTGGATAACCCGGCGCCGTTGTTGCCGTTGCTGGAACAATGGCAACAGCGTGGCCTGCTGCGGTTAAACGGCACGCGTTTCCACCTGACGCCGGACGGCCGTTTTTGGGCCAGTAACCTGTTGCAGGCTTTGCAAACGCTCATCCCACAGTTATTGTTACCGCAGGCGGCAGCCTAGCGATAACCTTCACGCCAACGCCGCCAGCCCTTTAACCGCTTTGACAAACGGAAAGTAAATTTATGATCAAGCATCCATGGCTGATTTTTGGCGGCGCGAGTGGCGTTGGCCGTGAACTGGTGACGCTGGGCCTGCAGGAACAGCGCTCGATGACGGCGCTGGTGCGCAATGCCGAACAGGCGCAAACCCTGCGCGAACTGGGCCTGGCCGTGGTGGAAGGCGATGCGCTGGACGCCGCCAGCGTCGAGCGCGCCTGCCGTGCCGCCGGGCCGCAGGCGCGTATCGTTTCCACGTTGGGCAGCGCCGAAGCCGACTATGCCGGGAACCGGCTTATCATCGACACCGCAACGCGCTGCGGCCTTAGCCATATGCTGCTGGTGACCTCCATCGGCTGCGGCGACAGTTGGCCTTCGCTGTCGCCGCGTGCCCGTCAGGCCTTCGGCCACGCGGTGCGGGAAAAATCGCTGGCGGAAAGCTGGTTGCAAACCAGCAGCCTGGCCTGGTGCATACTGCGTCCTGGCGGCCTGAAAAACGGCCCCGCTACCGGCCAGGCCGTCCGGCAGCGAGGGGAAGCCCACGGGCTGGTCCACCGCGCAGACGTTGCGCGCCACATTCACCAGATCATCGACGATGACGCGGCCTACGGCCAGATCTACGCCGTGATCGACCCAACGCTGGCCATGCCGCAACGGTTTTAACCAGGGCGAGTTTCCTTCGCGGTGATTATGCCCCCAGTCCCTTACAGATAGGCTGCTGCATGCTGTTGATCGACAACTATTTGCCCGATTACCAATTTCGTGAGCGGCATTCTCTGGTTATCGCCGCCTCTCCAACCGCGGTGATGGCCGCCGCGAAGGATTACCGGCCTGAGAGCGATGCATTTTTCCGCCGAATGATTTCCCTGCGTGAGTTGCCCATGCGGGTGTTTGCGCGCCTGCAAGCCGCACCGCGCCCTCTGCCGCAGGCATTTGGCATGCACAACTTCACCCTGTTGGAACAACAGGATCATAGTGAATTGGTGTTTGGCCTGCTCGGGCGGTTTTGGCATGCAGACTATGGGCTGGTAGCCATTGACTGCGGGGACGCTTTTTGCGCTTACAATGAGCCAGGCGTGGCCAAACTGGTGCTGGGGTTTACCGCTGAAGCATGGGGAGATGGGCAAACGCGCCTTTTCACCGAAACGCGTGTATTCTGCCCAGACCGGGCCAGCGTGCGCAAATTTACGCCCTATTGGTACCTGATCCGCCCGGTGAGCGGGCTGATCAGGCGGCGGATGCTGGCCAGTATTGCACAGCTGGCGGCCAACAAGGAGCAACAGTGAATAAACTTGATAACCTGACCGCCATGATGGTTTTTGCCAAAGTGGTCGAAACCTTAAGCTACACCGAGGCCGCAAACCAGCTTAATATTGCCAAGTCTTCGGTTAGCAAAGAGATCAGTCAGCTTGAAATCAATCTGGGCGCCAAACTGTTGCAACGCACCACCAGGAAAATTCAGGTAACGGAGATTGGGCTAACTTATTATCAATATTGCTACCGTATTCTGAATGAAATAAAAAACGCCGAACAGTTTATCCGCCAGATTCATGAAGATCCCATCGGCAGCCTGCGCGTTGCCGCGCCGGTCACCTTTGGCACCCAGTGCGTAATGCCGGTGATTAATCAATTTATTAAGCAAAACATCCACATTAGCGTCGATCTGGATTTAACCGATCGCCCGATTAATATCGATGCCGAGAATTACGACGTGGCGGTTGCCATTAGCCGCGAATTACCCGCCGACGATGCGTTTAAACCCCTGATGGACATTGAGTGGGGCCTGTACGCCAGCGAAAAATACCTGCAGCAGCGCCCGGCCATCACCCACCCGGATGAATTGCCCCACCACGATTACCTGCTGTTCCGCGGCAACGCCCACACCATCGCGTTGCCCTTTCGCAAGGACAAACACAAACAGACGATTGAAGTGCGCTGCCGCCTGCGCGCCAACAACAGCACGGCGCTGTTAAACGCCGCGCTGAGCAGCCTGGGCATTGCCTATCTGCCAGCCTATATCGCCGATGAATATGTGCACAAAGGCGATATTGTGCGGCTGCTGCCGCAGTGGCAGATGGACACCTACAAATCCTGCGTGCTGTTTAAAAAGGCGTTCATTAACGCCCCGCGCATCCGGCTGTTTGTCGAAAGCCTGCAGCACGCCCTGCGGCCGCCGGGCTAACGCGGCGCGCCGATCAGTAATAATCCCCGTGGCGGTAGTCCCAGCTTGGGAAAATATCACTCATTATGGCCATAATCTGGTTCACCTGCAGGCCTTTACGGATCAACACCGGGCACGGGAGCACGCCGCGCTGGCCATGCTGTTCCGGCACCAGCTTGCCGGTTTTATCCACCAGAGAAACCATCACGCCCTGCTCATAGCGGGTTTCATCCGATTCGTGCGGCTGGATGGATTTAACGTAATCGTTGGCGGCGATGATCAAATCCGCCCGCTCGGCAATACGTTCGCCGATGCCTTCAACCAGGCCCCGGTTGCCTTTGCCGGAGGGGTTGGCGGAGCTGGCGAACGAAAAGCGGCCCTTTTCCCACAGGGTGCGGGCAATGTTTTCGCCCGGCGTGCCGAACTTAATCACAAAGCAGCTGGTTTCGCGCCCGTCCATCATCAACGCCTGGCTGCCGTCATCCGGGATCAGCGCTTTGCCTTCCGGTTTCCAGGGCAGAATGCACCCCAGCAAAATGTCCTGCTGCCAGTGGCGTTCATACAGCCGTTCAATTTCCGGCGTCATTTGGGCCAGCGCTTTCACCTGTTCCAGCGAACCGCACAGCACCACGCCCGGTTTATTGCGTTTGCGCTGCTTGGCTTCAAACTTGCGCTCCAGCCCCGCGGCATCCGAAGTCATGATGATATAGCCCACTTTGGTCGGGCTGACGATCATACCGCCGTGGCCGGATAAAATATCTACCGCTTCCTGCTGAACGCCGCCATTCCAATTAATTGTTTTCTCTTTCATGCTTAATTTCCACTTTTCATCATTATGCCGGCTGGAGAAACCAACATATTAACCGGGGTTAATTAAATAGCGTATTTTCGGCCAGCGATTAATAGCCACATTTAATTAACCGTTATTCGCCCACATACTTTCAAAGGGAATATTGAAAAATATATACCTTATATTTAATAACGGTATTTGTTATGCCGTATTTCTATTTTATGGCTTCATCATAAAGCCAAGTTATTCGCTGGCAATCAATAGCGTGCTATTTCGGCTATTGTTTCCGTAGGGAAACAATGGGGGTGATAATCAGAGAAATCCCCCCAATAAAAGAGAAAAACGAGTTAAGTCTAGTGAGTAAAACCGGGGTGGGAAGCGCTTAATGTTGCCCTTTAGCCAGATAGGCGGCCATTTCTTCCGGCGGCACCATGCCGCCGCCGGTCGCCCACACCAGATGGGTCGCGTTTGCCAACCGTTGCGGGCTAAAGCCGTGCATCGCCTGGTAGCCCGTATCCGCCAGCACCCGCAGCGGCCCAGCCATGCCGGCTAACGCCGAAGGCTCCAACAGAATATTTTCCGCTCGATGTAGCCAACCCAGCATATTGAACAAGGTTTGATCATCCAGGGTATAAAACCCATCCAGCAAACGCTCCATTGCACGGCCAACGAACCCCGAAGCGCGCCCTACCGCTAAACCATCGGCGGCGGTCAGGTTGTCGATGCCCAGATCCTGCACGGCAATCGCATCATGCAGCCCGGTGCTGACGCCAAGTATCATGCACGGGGAGTGCGTCGGCTCGGCAAAAATACAGTGTACATGGTCGCCAAACGCCAGCTTGAGGCCAAAGGCCACCCCGCCGGGGCCGCCGCCAACGCCGCACGGCAGGTAAACGAACAGCGGGTGGGCGGCATCCACGGGGATTTGCCGTTGCAGAAACTGCGCTTTCAGGCGCTCCCCGGCCACCGCATAGCCAAGAAAAAGCGTTTTTGAGTTTTCGTCATCAATAAAGAAGCAGTTCGGATCGCTTTGCGCCGCCTGGCGCCCCTGCTCGACGGCAACGCTATAGTCCTGCGCGTATTCCACCACCTCAACCCCATGGCTACGCAGCCGATCCTTTTTCCAGCGCTTGGCCTCGGCCGACATATGCACCGTCACCCTGAACCCCAGCCGAGCGCTCATGATGCCGATCGATAACCCCAGATTGCCGGTAGAACCGACAGCGATGCTGTACTGGTTGAAAAAACGCCGGAACGCCGGCGACAGCAGTTTACTGTAGTCATCATCAACGCTTAACAGCCCGGCGCCTAACGCCAGCCTTTCCGCATGCGCCAACACTTCATAAATACCGCCACGCGCTTTGATCGAGCCCGAGATCGGTAAATGGCTGTCCTTTTTCAGCCACATTTTCCCAGCGATGGGCACGCCGAACTGCTGTTCAAGCATTTTCTGCATCGCCGGGATAGGCACCAACGCAGACTCAATCACCCCGCCGCTGGCCGCCGTTTCGTCAAACGCCCCGGCAAGGTAAGGCGCAAAGCGCTTCAGGCGAGCATGCGCCTGGGCAACGTCGTCGGCCGTCAGCCCCACGTAGGGCAGGCCGGCTTCAAGCGTGGTGAAGCGGGGGTTGAACCAACGGGTTTCCTGCAGGTTAACCAGATCGTTCACCACCGGGTGTTGGCCAATCAGTTTACGAACATCGCATTTAGTCATAACCGGTCCATTTCCAATGACGGAGGATGCCGCTATTAGATAAAAAGCGGCCCGGCCTGACAAACGATAAAAAAATGCGTTCACATGAGCCAGATTGCATCAAAACGCCAGCCCGGTATGAAATAAGGGCGCCGGCTATATTTTGCTTTCTTCCTTTTTCACCTGGTCCTGCGGCTTTTCATAGCCAAGCCGGCCAATAAAAGGCAAGCGCAGCGCCGGCGAATTAAAATCAATGCCCATGTTCAGCCCCAGCACATTGACTTCGATGCCCTCTTCCGCGCCCAGCGTGACGCCAAGCACCCCCAGCAACGACACCTGCACGCCCCGGCCCGAAGGGGGCAAGCCGATGGGGCGCGTCAGCGGGCGGTAATCCTTGCCGATGGCGTTGGCCGGCATATCCAGCTTCAGCTCCGGCACTTCCCGGCCAATATGAGCAATGAAAGTATTGCTGTTAGGCCCCGGCCAGGCGTGATAGGTGTGCGGATAAGGGTAGCTTTTAATGGCGGCTTCAATGCGCGGGATCATCTCGCCAGCCCGCGCGCCGCGGTGATCCACCAATAGCGTCGGCCGCGAACCAAACCACAGGCCATCCGGCAGCGCATAATCACGGCGCACCACGTTGTCGCTGCCCCAGCGTACCACCTCATAACGGCGGTAACGGGTTTCTCCGACCTGCTTGAAGATGATCCACGGGTGAACCGCCACCCGCCCGCGCCAGCCGTAAGTGGGGGCGGCATAAATTTGCACGATCGCCACCTGGCGCAGCTTGACGGGATCGGGCGCGATGCCGGCGGAATCACGCCGGGCGCTCCACCAGCCTTTGCCGGTGGATGACTCCCCGTTGCGCATAGCGTTAGCCAAACTCTGCCCAAACGACAGGAGCAGTACACAGACAAAACCTATAGCCAGTACTTTCACATAATTCATTGTGGCCCCGCCCCGTATCCCGCTCCGCCCGAAGCAGTAATTTGCCCATATTATGAACACTCAAATTTCATTATGCCGGAATTGCGCAGTTTATCGAGGCCTATATCAGCCTCGGCCGCAATGGGGCAAGCATGCTCGTCAAAGCGCGGGCAACGGGGAAAGGAAACTGGGGGCGACACCGGTCCAACGGCGAAAAGAACGGCGGAAATTATTAATATCGTTGATTTGCAGATACTGCGCGACCGCCTCATTACTCAGGCCGTCAAACCAATACAGGAACAGTGCGGTGTGTTTACGCACCCGATCCCACTGCTGCTGGAAACTGCTGTCGTGCTTGCGCAGCTTGCGCTTCAGCGTGGCCGGGCTCATCCCAAAGGTGGCGGCCACCCGCTCCAGGTTGAGCGGTTCACGCAGGTTATTGCGCAGGTGATCGTAGAAATGATCGATAAAGCCGCCATCAAAGCCCTGCGCCGCCAGTTGCTGCCGGCACTGTTGGCGCACAACGGCGCATACCGTGCTGTTAGCATGGGGCGAAGTCTGGGTGGCGTATTCGATCGGCAACAACATCATGTTGATCGGTTGCTCAAAGCTCAGCCCATCGCCCAGGTGCACCCAGTATTGTTCGATATAGCGCGGCTGGCGGTAGTCAAACAGAAAACGCCAGGGCAACGGCTGCTGCGGGCACAGCCAGCGGCCCAGGGCGACAATCGAAGCCATGGCGGCCTCCAGCAGAAAACGCTGCCGCCCTGCCTCCGCCCCCTCGCTTTGCGGCCAGTACAGGCAAAGATAGCGATCGTTGAGTTGCATCCGCGGCGCCAGCAGCGGGCTGAACAGGCTGCAAAAGCTGATGACGTCATCCAGCGCCTGCTGCAGATTCTCCGCCTGTTGCAGCGCATGGCTGAAGTTGCCGTAACAGCCGGGCAATAGCCGCCGGCCAAACAGAAAACTGGTGTCGTCGGCGCCCAGCAGGCGCATGCTGTTGTCAATCAGTTGGCCGAACTGCTGCTGGCTGAAGCGCACCGTGCCCGCGGCGAGATCCTCCAGAAACACGCCGGTGCCGCGCAGCAAGCGGTGGCCGTCGATATCGCGCGACAGCGCCAGATCGATTAACACCCCCGGCTGATGGTGGCCGAGAATAAAACGCTCATCGCATTCGTACCAGCTACAGGCGCTCATCCGGTCACCCTGATCTGCTTGGCCTGGCTCAGGGTTTGATTCAGGCGCAATAACAGCGCATCGCGATCTTCATCCATCGCCATCACGGCGGCGACGCTGGCCTGCAGCCGAACGCGCTCGCCATGCCGCTGCGTGTGATGCGCCAGATGCGCGATCGCCGCCGCCAGATCCTGCGCCATCACCTTCGCCTGCTGTTCGCCGGTGTTGGGCAACAGCGCAACAAAGCGATCGCCAGCCAGCCTGCACAGCAAGTCTTGCTGGCGCAGGTTGAGCAACAGCAGTTGGCACAGCGTCTGCAGCACATAGTCGCCTTCCGCCGCGCCGAAACGCTGGTTGATGGCGTCAAAGTCATTGAGATCGACCACGATCAACGACAGCGGCTGCTGCTCGACTGCCGCCTGTTTTAACGACAGCGCCAGCTGTTTGCGCAGGTAATCGGCGCCGCCGAGCGGTGTCAATTTGTCGAACAGCAGGTGTTCACGGAACAGCCGCTCGCGCTTGTTTAACTGCGCGCTGATCGCCAGTTGCTCCTGATGCCAGTGATAGATCCCGAGCGTAATCAGTATCAAACCAATCGGCATCGGAATATCTTCCAGCCATTTACCGAGGCTGACGTCATGCGGCAGGCGGATGAATTCATCCAGGCTGTCTATCCACCAGGAAAAGAAAATACAGGCCAGCCCCAGCGCCAACAGCGTGGTGACGCGGCCAGCGAGCCGGCTCACCAACAGCATAATCAGCCAGCTAAGGGCCAGCAGCGCCGAACCGCCTTCGGCCAACACGTCGGTCCAATGAATTTCGGCCCAGGGCTTTACCTCGCCGAGAATCAGTTCCAGCAGCAGGCCAAGATTGGCGAGAAAAGCCAGCAGCAACAGCTTGCTGCCGTGTTGTTTGAAGAAACCGTACATCAGTAGGCGCTCTTAACGTGATTCAATCCAATGCCCTAAGCATACAGGCGCAGATGACGGCAGCATGACAGCGGAGGGGGTCAATTCAGCTCACGCCAAATGCGTATTTTTTCGCCGGGCGGCGGCTACCGCAGGCCGCAGCAAACGTTCAGCACCGCCGCCCCGGCGCCAACCCCAGGCGACGGCAGTCATTTCAGCTCAAAACCCGCCCCACGCCCCGCCATTAGGCGCCGATTTGCCCATGCCGGCCCAGGCCTGTCATATAACTGACATCGGTGATTTCTAGCATCCCTTCCCCAATAGCCGGCTCACCGGCAGCTCACCGTCGTCACTCTGGGGGAAAAATACGTGAAAGCACAGCGAAACAACACCACGCGGGCGGCAAAACGCCGGCTCAGCAGCCTGGCGCTCGCCATCAGCGGCCTTGCCCTTCCGGCGCTCACGCTGGCGGAAGACGCCACGGAACACATGGAGGTTATCGGTCAGGCCGCGAGCATGTCCCAGGCGTTGAATGAACAACGCACCTCCGACAGCATCCAGAGCGTGGTCCACGCCGACGGTGTGGCGCAGTTACCGGATGACAACGCCGCCGAAGCGCTACAGCGCCTGCCGGGGGTTTCCGTCGAACGCGATCAGGGCGAAGGCCGCTACGTCAGCGTGCGCGGGCTGGGGCCGGATCTGAACAGCGTGCAGATTAACGGCACCACGCTGCCCTCGCCGGAAAGCGACCGGCGCGCGGTAGCGCTTGACGTTTTGCCTTCAGAGTTGGTGCAGTCGCTGTCGGTGGTGAAAACCCTGACGCCGGATATGGACGCCAACTCGCTGGGCGGCACCGTGGAAGTCAACAGCCTGTCGGCCTTTGATCACAACGGCCTGTTTTATACCCTGGGCGCCGAAGGCAGCTACGACAGCAACAGCAAAAAGAGCAGCCCGAAATTCTCCGGCGCGGTCAGCAATATCTTCAGCATCGGCGACGGTGAAGACAACTTCGGCGTGGCGGCGGCGCTGAGCTGGCAAAAACGCAGCTTCGCTTCAGACAACGTGGAAAGCGGCGGCGATTGGGATTTCAGCGATGGCGCGCGCCTGAACAGCTTTGAACAACGGCGCTATGAAATTGAGCGTGAACGCACCGGTTTTGGCCTGAACTTCGATTATAAGCCGGACGATCTCTCCAACATCTACCTGCGCACGCTGTACAGCCGCTTCAAGGATAATGAAACCCGCCAGGCTTCGGCCATCGAATTCAGCGAACCGCTGGCCGAAGGCGAACGGGGCGACGCCGAAGTGGAACGCGGGCTGAAAAGCCGTGAAGAAACCCAGGAGGTCAAAAGCGTGGTATTCGGCGGCGACCGCATGATGGGCCCATGGACGCTGAGCGGCCAGATGGCCTACAGCCGCTCCAGCGAAAAGCTGCCCAGCGGCACCTACGCCACGTTCACCGGGCTGGATGCCTTCCCGGACAGCGGCTTTTCCAGCACGGTTAAGCCGTATAGCCAAATTGGCGGCGGCTACAGCGATGCCAGTAATTACCAGTTGGACTCGATGGAATGGGAAACGCAGAAAACCAGCGATACGGAAAAAAACATTCGCTTGGATCTGGCGCGCGACTACACCCTGTTTGATACCGACAACCAAGTCAAATTCGGCGGCAAGATCAGCCGGCGCGATAAAAAGAACGACCAGAACGTCTGGACGTATGAAGATCTCGGCGACTACGGCCTAAGCGACGATCAATTGAGCCTGAGCCGCTTCACCTCCGGCAATGCCGGTTATGCGTTCGGCCAGGATGGCCCAGCCATCAGCACCGGCAGCGTCAATAGCCTGATCGGCGCCCTGGGCAAAGACGGCTTTTACAACCAGGAAGACTCAACCATCAACGATTACCGGATGAGTGAGGACATCAACGCCGCCTACCTGATGAACACGCTGGATGTGGACAACTGGCGCTTTATCACCGGGCTGCGCTACGAGGGCACGCGCTTCAAGGCCGACGGCACCGGGCTGAACGACGGGGAGTATCAGACCTCCAGCCACCAGAACAACTACCATGACTGGTTGCCAGGGCTGCACGCCCGTTACCGGTTGGATAACAACACCCAGATCCGCGCCGCCTGGACCAACTCGGTGGTGCGCCCGGCGTTCGGCCAGTTGGCCCCCGGCTATACCATCGACGGCAACGAAGCCGAATTCGGCAACCCCGAACTTGCTCCATTGAAATCGAAAAATTTCGATTTGGGGATCGAGCACTACATGGGGCGCGCCGGCACGCTGTCCGGCTACCTGTTCTATAAAGACATCCGCAACTTTGCCTACGAAACCGATCTGGCCGGCCGCGGCCAATGGGCCGATTTCAGCGAAGCCAAAACCTGGGCCAACGGCGGCAAAGCGCGGCTGTACGGCGCCGAGCTTGCCTACTCGCAGAAATTCGACTGGCTGCCTTCACCGTGGAATGGCCTGCTGGCAGGCGCCAACCTGACGATGAGCCACTCCAGCGCGCGCATTGAAGGCAACGGCATCTCGCGCAAGATAGCGATGCCGAACCAATCCGATGTGGTGGGCAACCTGATGGTCGGCTGGGAAAACGACACCGTGAGCGTACGTGTCTCGGCCAACTATAAATCGGATTACCTCAGCACCGTGGCGGCCGTCGATGACCGCGCGCACGACAGCTACGTCGACGACCAGATGTTTGTCGATCTCAGCATGCGCTACTACCTGACCAAACAACTGCACATTTCGTTCGATGCGCAAAACCTGACCAACGAGCATTACTACGTCTATACCGGCAGCCACGGCTTTAACTCGCAGTACGAACAATATGGCCCGACCTTCAAACTTGGCCTGACCTACACCAATTTCTAAAGGACTTAGCGCATGCATTTTCGATTTTCACTGCGCCCGGCGGCGCTGGCCCTGCTGGTGATGAGCAGTTTACTGAACGCCGGCCACGCCGCCCCCCCGGCAGCCGCGCCCCCGTTGAGCACCCTCGCCGGCAGCGCCAACAATGACGAGGCCCGGTTGCTGAACGACAACCGCTTCTGGCCGCAGGCCGATCGGCTGTTGCTGGCCGGTAAGCAGGGGTTGCTGCTGCAAGATGCCCAGGGCACCACGCTGGCGCGCCTGCCCGGCAAGTACCAAGCGCTCGACGTGCGCACGGATGCCGACGGCGCGCTGGTGACCATGGTGGATACCGCACGCCAGCAACCGCTGCTGGTGCGGCTGGACGGCGCCAAACGCCAATGGGGCACCCCGCAATACCTGCCGGCGCCGGGCTTCAAAGTGGAAGGCATCTGCCTGTTCCGCGATGAAGCGGACAACAGCTTTGTCTTCCTGATCGGCGAAAAAGGCAAAGGTGAACAGTGGCTGGTGGGGCAAGGCACCCGCCTGCTCGGCGCCGCGCACAAAGTACGTGATCTGAGCATGCCGCCGGACAGCGAATACTGCCAGGTGGATGACCGCCGGGCGCTGCTGTACGTCAATGAAGGCGCCGTCGGCCTCTGGGCCTATGACGCGCAGGCCGAAGCGCCGCTGCTGCGCCGGCCGGTGGATATGCGCCAGCCCTTCGGCGCCATCGGCGGCGGGATCGCCGGGATGGCGGTGCTGCCGGACGCTGTGCTGGCGCTGGATCCGGAAAATCGGCAGTTGCACCGCTATCGCTACCTGGAAAACGGCTGGCAGGCCGATGCCGCACTGCCGCTGCCGACGCTGAAAAAGCCGCAGATGCTGACGGTGCGCCCAACCGCACAGGGGGCAGAAATCATCATCGCCGACAAACGTGGGCTGCACCAGGGCAACATCGCCTGGCCGTTGCCTGCCGCCACGCCGCTGCCAACCATCCCGGTATTGCCTGCCCGGCTGGAAACCGAACCGGTCGCCAGCCAGGGCGACGCCGCCGACGATCCGGCCATTTGGGTTAACCCCACCGACGGCGCCGCCAGCCGTATCCTGGCCACCGACAAGCAGCGCGGGCTGCTGGTGTACGATCTGCAAGGCCGCAAATTGCAGGATCTGCCGGTCGGCCGCCTGAATAATGTGGATGTGCGCAGCGGGCTGCAGCTTGACGACAAGACGATCGATCTGGCGGTCGCCAGCAACCGTGACAACAACTCGCTGCACCTGTTCGCCATTACGCCGGCCAACGGCGAAGTCGCCGAACTGGGCGAGATCGCCACGCCGCTGCCGGAGATCTATGGCCTGTGCATGTTTAAGGATCAACAAGGCGCGATCTACGCCATCGTCAACGATAAAAGCGGCCGTTTCCTGCAATACCGCCTGCAAGGGGAACACGGTGCCGTGCGCGGCACCGTGTTACGTGAATTCAGCCTGCCGAGCCAGCCCGAAGGCTGCGTGGCGGACGATCGTCAGCAGCGGCTGTTCATCGGTGAGGAAGACGTTGCCGTGCACGCGCTGGATGCCCGCCCGGAACAGCCGGCGCAGTTGCAGCAGGTGATCGCTGCTGGCGGCGCGTTGCAGGCCGACATCGAAGGGATGGCAGTCTATCAGGGCCGCCAGCACAGCTATCTGGTGGTTTCAAGCCAGGGCAACAGCAGCTATCTGGTGCTCGACGCCCTGCCCCCTTACACGTTGCGCGGCGCTTTCCGTATCGGCCTGAACGCCGCGGCCGGCATTGACGGCGCATCGGAAACCGATGGGCTGGAGGTTACCGCCGCCAACCTGGGCGCGCCGTGGCAGCACGGCATGCTGGTGGTGCAGGACGGGCGCAACCGCCTGCCGGAACAAACGCAAAACTATAAATATCTTCCCTGGTCAGCGATTGCCGAAGCACTGCAACTGGCCGACTAATCATTAACACCCCGCCCGCCGGCGCTTTCACGGCCAGCGGGCAACCGTAAGGAAAAGATAATGACTTCCGATAACGCAATGACGTTCAGCAGCCTGATCGGCAACGCTAGCCTGCTGGTGCAATGTGTCATGGCGATCCTGCTGTTGGGTTCGCTGATCTCCTGGTATCTGATCGTGATGCACGGCCGGGTGCTGCGCAGCAGCGAAAAAGATATCGCCGCCTTTCGCCAGCGTTTCCGCCAGGAAGGCGATCTGCCAACGCTGCAACGGGCCATTCAGGGCGACATGCCGCGTGATGCCGGCGCCCAGCATATTTTCGCCGCCGCCTGGCATGAATTTCAGCAACTGAACCAGGTGAAGGGCATCGCGCCCGATGCGGTCAACGCCGGGGTGGAGCTCAGCCTGCAAACCGCCATCGCCGAACAGGAAGAGCGCCTCAATAGCGGCCTGGCGATGCTGGCGACGATTGGTTCGGTCAGCCCCTACATCGGGCTGTTCGGCACCGTGTGGGGCATTATGAATGCCTTTATCGGCCTGGCGCACGTGCAGCAGGCCACGCTCAACACCGTAGCGCCAGGCATTGCGGAGGCGCTGATCGCCACCGCCATCGGGCTGTTCGCCGCTATCCCGGCGGTCATTTTCTACAACCGCTTTACTGCCCGCACGCAAACGCTGGTGAACCGCTATTACAGCTTCGCCAACGAGCTACAGGGCAGCCTGCACCGCCGGTTGCAAATTGCGGCGCATGCCACCGCCCCCCGTTCACAGGCCGCCTGACAGGAGTTGTTTATGCGCAGACCACCGTTACGCCATAGCCCCAAGGCTGAAATGAACGTCGTTCCCTATATAGACGTTATGCTGGTGCTGCTGGTGATTTTTATGGTCACCGCGCCGATGCTGCTGCAGGGCGTAAAACTGGAGTTGCCGAAAGTGGCCAGCGAAACGCTGCCCGCCGACAGCCAGCGCCAGGTGCTGACCCTGTCGGTTAAAGCCGACGCCACCTATTACTGGAACCTGGCAAGCGACGTGCAGCCCGAACAGCGCGCCGACTCAGCGCAGGCCGTCACGCTCGAAGAAGTGAGCGCCAAAGTGGCGGCGATTATCGCCGCCAAAGGCGACACCCAGGTTTATATCCGCGCCGACCAGGCCGCCAACTACGGCAGCGTCGTCGCCTGCATGGCCGCGCTGCAAAAAAGCGGCATCGAAAATATCGGGCTGATTACCGAGGCACCGCAATGAGTGCCTGTTACTTCCCCGATGCCACCGTAAACACGGCGCCCGCCTGGCGGGCGCGTATCATCGCCGGCGCCGTTGCGCTGGCCGCCCACCTGCTGCTGGCGGCATTTCTGCTGCAACACTGGCAAATGAAAACGCCGCCGGCGCCGGTGGTGCGCCATCTGCACACCACGCTGATCACCCTGCCGGCGGCTGAACCCGCCGCCGTCGCGCAACCGGCCCCGCAGCCAACGCCAGAAGCGCCTCCTGCGCCGGCCCCCACGCCGGCACCGTCGCCGCCGGCCGAACCGCCCGCCGTGAGCAAGCCGCAATTGGCAACGCCGCCCAAGCCGGATAAAGCGCTGTTGGCGCGCCAGCAGCAGGCGCGCGAGCGCAAGGCGGAACAAACTCAGCGCCGGCAACAGGAAAAACAGCAGCAACAGCAAGCGCTGGC
The DNA here is from genome assembly GCF_039540155.1 of Gibbsiella greigii. NCBI lineage: Bacteria > Pseudomonadati > Pseudomonadota > Gammaproteobacteria > Enterobacterales > Yersiniaceae > Gibbsiella > Gibbsiella greigii. Next base: position 5,082 of record NZ_BAABEM010000041.1, on the reverse strand, counting down.
GCAACAGCGCGCGAACGATGAGCAACGCCGCCAGGCGGCGCTGCAAAGCCAGGCCGCCGCACGCGCCGCACAGAACGCCCGCCAGGCCGCAGAGGCGGAGAGCAACGGGCGCCAGTATCAGCCCATCAGCAAGCAAACGCCGGACTACCCGGAAAAAGCGCTCAGCCGCAAGATAGAGGGCAACTGTACCGTGGTTTACCGGGTAAACCGACGCGGAGAAGTGGAAGATCCGCAGGCGCAAAGCGACTGTAACCCGCTGTTTGTGCGCACCTCGATCAATGCCGCCAAAACCTTCCGTTATCAGCCACGGGTGATCAACGGCCAGCCGGTGGATGTGCCACAGGTGAAAAACACCTTCCACTACCGGATTCAGTAACTTAACGTGGCCCCGCTGCCGTGGGGCCGCTCGCCGGCCGCGCTTGTTTACGCGTTGATAAACGCCGCTACCGGCGGCGGCAGCGTTTGCTGCTTGCGCCAGGCCAGGGCCACCTGATACGGCCCCGGCGCGCCCTGCGGCGCCAGCGGGCAGAAAGCCACGTTATCCCAGCCGCTGCGCCGCAGGAATTCAGGCACCAGCGCCACGCCCAGCCCCGCCGCCGCCAGCCCAATGAGGGTTTCCATCTGCACCGCCTGCTGGGCGACGCGCGGGGTAAACCCTGCCTGCCGGCAGGCCGAGAGAATCGCGTGATGGAGGCCGGGGCCTTCGCCCTGAGGGAACATGACCCAGGGTTCATCCGCCAGCGCGCCAAGCGGCAACTCATCCGCCGCCGCCAGCGGGTGCCCGTGCGGCAACACCGCCACCCACGGGCTGATAAGCAGCGGTTGCAGCGCCAGATGCGCCACGGCATATTCCGGCACCGGTAAAGCGACGATGCCGACATCCAACCGATCGTCCAACAGCGCCTTCACCTGGCGTGCGGTAGGCGCTTCGTGCAGTTCCAGCGCGACCTGCGGGTGATCGTTGCCAAAACGGGCGATCATCGCCGGCAGCCGATGCCGCACCGCGCTGGCGACAAAACCAATGCGCAGCGAACCGCTTAGCCCTTGCCCCGCGCGTTGAGTCAAGGCTTCCGCGCGCGCCATCTGCGCCAGCGTGCGGCGCGCTTCCTCTTGCAGCACCACCCCGGCGGCGGTTAGCCCGATAATGCGGTTAGTACGCTCAAACAGGCGCACGCCCAGCGCCTGCTCCATATTGCGGATAGCGGCGGTCAGGGGCGGCTGGGCCATATGCAAACGCTCGGCGGCCCGGCGATAGTTCATGGTTTCCGCCACCGCCAAAAATTGCCGCAGCTGACGCAGGCTCAACATAGCGCGATACCTTAAATGTATTAAATAACACCATGGATAGTATTAGACATATCACCAACACGTATCGATGATAAGCCTTATTTCACTCAGGAAATGGCGCTATGAGCAATGCAACCCTTGCACATCGTTACGTTGCCCGCGGCAGGAAAACGCTGGCGGGCCTGCTGCTGGCCGCAGCCCCTTTAGCCGGCGGCGCGGAGCCGCCTCAACCCGCGGCGGAAGCCACGCTGGTGCTCAAAGATCGCTCGGTTTCTCTCGCGCCGGGCGCCGCGCTGTTTATTCGTGAGGTACGGTTGGCGGCGTTGCCTGACAACGGCGCTGCGCCGGTATTGCTGGTGCACGGCGCACGCGTGCCGGGCCTCGCCTCTTTCGATCTGCCAGTGCCGGGCGGCTCGCTGGCCGGCGATCTGGCGGCGGCCGGCTACCGTGTATATGTAATGGATCTTCGGGGCTACGGCTATTCCAGCCGGCCGGCGGCGATGAGCCAATCCCCAGAGCAAAGCGCGCCGCTGATGCGCACCGCCGACGCGGTGGCCGATATCGGTGCGGCGATCCGCGCCATCTCGCAGTGGACGCAGCGCGATAAGGTCAGCATCGTCGGTTGGGCAACCGGCGGGCACTGGGCCGGCGCTTATGCCGCGCACGCTCCACAGCATGTCGATCGGCTGGTGCTCTACAACACCCTTTACGGCGGCAGCCGCCACCACCCTCAGCTTGGCCTGGGTTCGCCGCTGGATACGCCGGAAAAACCGGGTACGTTTAACGCCGCCCTGTTCGGCGGCTACCGCATCAATAGCCGTGCCAGCCTGTTCCCGGCCTGGGACAACAGTATTCCCGTGGCCGACAAGACGCGCTGGCGTGATGCGCACGTCGCACAGGCCTATGCCGATGCGGCGCTGGCATCGGACGACACCGCTTATCAACGGGATCCGCCCGGCTTTCGCGCCCCCAGCGGTGCGATGGCCGACAGCTTTGAACTGGCGCTGGGTAAAAAGCAGTGGCAAGCCGCACGGCTGACGATGCCGGTGCTGGTGATCCGCTCAGGCAGGGATTTCTGGAGCCGCCCGGAAGACGCCAGCACGCTGGTGCAGGAATCACCGAACGCACGGCTATTGTCGCTTCCTGAAGCCACGCACTTTGTGCATCTTGATAGGGATGAAACAGGGAGAGGCCAGTTCCTGGCCGCCGTCAGCCGGTTCCTGGCGCCTGATGCAGCAAATCCGGCGCAGCCGTTTACAGAGAATCCGCAATAAACTCCCGCAGCCAGCGGTGGGCAGGATCGCGGTGCACACGTTCATGCCACAGCATCGCCATTTCAAAACCGGGCACCGCAACCGGCGGCGCCACCTGCAGTAGCCCGGGCTGATCGCGCACCAGGCGCTCGGGCAACATCGCCACCAGATCGGTCTTGGCCAGCACGGCGATCACAAACAGGAAGTGCGGCACCGAGAGCACCACGTTGCGCTCCAGCCCCACCGCGGCCAGGACGCTATCGGTAATTCCCTGAAAACCGCCGCCGTCGGGCGAGACGATCACATGCGAAAGCGCGCTGAATTGCCTGACCGTTGGCCGCGTTTGCAACTGCGGATGGCCGCAACGGCCAGCCAGCACATAGCGCTCGGTAAACAGCAGGCGGTGGCGCAGCCCCTCGGGCGCCCCTTCAAGGGTATGAAAAGCCAAATCAATGTCGCCCTGCTCGGCCAGTTCGGCGAGACGCGCCGGCTCTTTGCCAAAAATAGCCAACCGGCTATGGGGCGCGGCGGCACGCAGACCGGCCAGCGCAGGCAGGATAATGGTCAATTCCGTGTAGTCCGACGCGGCAACGCGCCAGGTTTGCTGGGCCACGGCCGGCTCAAATGGCCGGGATGGCAAAATGGCCTCTTCAAGCGAGGCCAGCGCCTGGCGCAATGGCGCGCGCAGTTCCTCTGCCCGGGCGGTGGGCCGCATGCCACGCGGCCCCGGCAACAACAGCGGATCGTCAAAGAATTCGCGCAGCTTCGCCAGTTGCACGCTAACCGAAGGCTGGGAGAGGTTTAAGCGCCGTGCCGCGCGGGTGACATTGTGCTCAGCCAGCAATGCATCCAGCGTCAGCAGTAGATTAAGATCCAGGGCGGAAAAATTACTCATAACAATACCTGTTATTTATCTAATTCATTTCAACTATACCGTAGCAGTCCCTACTCTGCCTCCAGACACTTAACGGAGGCCACAGATGAATGTATTAATTGTTTATGCCCACCCCGAACCCACATCGCTGAACGGTTCGCTTAAAGACTTTGCCGTGCGCCACCTTGCCGCCGCCGGGCACCAGGTGCAGGTATCGGATCTGTACGCCATGGGCTGGAAAGCGGTACTCAACGCCAGCGACAACACCGCTAAACCGGCCGGCGAACCTGTTAAACCGGATCTTGATTCCAAACGGGCCTATGAACGGGGAACGCAAAGCCCGGATATCAGCGCCGAGCAGGAAAAACTACGTTGGGCGGATGCGGTAATCCTGCAGTTCCCTCTGTGGTGGTTTTCGATGCCGGCGATCCTCAAAGGCTGGGTGGAACGCGTTTACGCCTACGGGTTTGCCTATGGCGTGGGTGAACACTCCGACAGCCACTGGGGCGATCGTTACGGCGAAGGTTCGATGCGGGGGAAACGGGCGATGTTGCTGGTCACCGCTGGCGGTTGGGAAAGCCACTACGGCCCACGCGGGGTGAACGGGCCGATCGACGATCTGCTGTTCCCGATCCAGCATGGCACACTGTTTTACCCCGGCTTTGACGTGCTGCCGCCGTTTGTGGTCTACCGCACCGGCCGCATGGACGCGGCGCGCTTTGAACAGGTGAGTGCACAACTTGGGCAACGGCTCGATAACCTGTGGAGCACCCCGCCGCTGCCATTCCGGCCGCAAAACGGCGGTGCATACACCATTCCGGAACTGACGCTCAAGGAGGAGATTGCGCCAGGGCAAACCGGCTTGCCGATCCATCTATACTCTAAATAATTCGAGTTGTAGGACAAAAACGCAAAAGCGTTTTTGAACAGCGCTGGCCCCGAAGGGGTGAGGTTGTATGGCCGAATCATGCGGCAACACAGCGACAAATCTGCCAGGAGCAGATTTGAACGCTGCTGGCAGCGGCCCCATAGGGGCGAGGCCCAGGGACGAGCCGAGTAATAAAGCCAACGCACCTGCGGTTCGCAGTATGAAGGGTATAGGGGGTGTTGACGTTTAGCACGCATCTTGGGCTGCGGAGCAAGGCACCGTTGCCAGGTTTCGGCAACGTTCTTTGCCCTGACCGAGAGGGTTTCGGTCGCCATCATATTGTGGCTTTTTGCGGCACCGTAGCCCGCGCCCGAGTTAGGGGCCGTGGGCGCGGCCCCTAACGACCCCGCGCCTGCGCCATATCAGGCGGCCGCTGCGCGGCTGCCCTCACTGTGTCACTTCGCATCACGGCCGGCTACGACAGGCGTCCCTGCCTGTCTCGCCTGAAACCGCCGTCCTGGCGGTTTCGCCTATGCTACGTTCCGCCGTTCGGCGCCTTCAATGGCTTCCACACCCGTGCTCCACTCACCAAATGCGTTGTTTTTGGGGTTAACTTATGTCAAAGCCAAAGGTTAGGTTGCCCGGTGGCGATAGATTCTGGTTTTGACCTTCCGCGCGCATCTTGGGCTGCCGAGCAAGGCACCGGTGCCAGGGGCAATCGGCCACGGATAATGAGATGGACGCTCCAACGTTGACGGCATCTAAGTGCCAAAATACGAGCGTAAACTCAGCAGAAGGAG
>NZ_BAABEM010000040.1:0-23952 GCF_039540155.1 Gibbsiella greigii | reverse complement strand
GCGCTCACCTGGCGGATTTCATCATGGTTCGGGTCACAGCAAGACCCCGAAAGAAACCGGATATATGGCTGCAATACCTGTTCACGTTTTCAGAAAAAAACATTGGCATTATCGGAGCGTCCATATAGGCCGAGTAACCAAGCCAACGCACCTGCAACTTGAAGGATGACGAGTATAAAACAACGGCGGCGAGGCGTGCGATTGGTGATTGATTGGCTATAATTTGTACTGATGCCGGCGATTAAGCGAAGCCATTTCATGGCCGGGTGGGTCACCCACCGCGGGCATACTGCGGCAAAATGGGGGAGAGGATTATGGTCAATCATGTTTGGGGGTTGCTGGCGCATCCCGCTACCGAATTCAAACAGATAAAACGCGAGAACGAGTCGATCGCGCACCTCTATACACATCACGTGCTGTTACTGGCCGCGATTCCGGTGATTTGCGCCTTTATCGGCACCACCCAATTGGGGTGGCTTTCCGGCGGCGGGCACGCCATACGGCTGAGCATCCCGGCGGCGTTATTTGCCGCGTTGCTGTTTTATGTGTTGATGCTGGCGGGCGTGGCGGTGATGGGGCAGGTGATTCACTGGATGGCGCGGCGTTATGATTCACGCCCAAGCCTGCACCGCTGCATGGTGTTTGCCGGCTACGTAGCGACACCGATGTTCCTTAGCGGTGTGGTCGCCCTGTACCCAATGGTATGGCTGTGTTTGTTTGTCGGTATTATCGGGCTGTGCTATTCCGGCTACCTGTTGTATCTGGGCATTCCGCATTTCCTGAATATTGATAGCCAGGAAGGGTTTATCTTCTCAAGCTCCACCTTCGCCATTGGGATTCTGGTGCTTGAGCTGATGCTTGGCCTGACGGTGGTGTTGTGGGGGTATGGTTCGTGGTTGTTCTGACCTTGGCGTTGTAGTACGCCCCGGCGGGTTTGCCGGGGTCTGTGCCGGGGCCGGCTTAGTGGCCGTCGCCCTGCCAGTTTTTCAGCTTGCTGGTTTTGCCTATGCCCGGATTAAAGCTATTGGTTGGGTCGGCGGCCTGGTAAAAGGCCTTCAGCGCCGGTTTGGCGTGGTACAGGTGGCCGACGTTGTGCTCGGCCGGGTATTCTGCGCCACGCTTATCAAGCAGCGCCAGCATTTGCTCTTTCAGCCGGTGGGTATCCACCCCTTTCTTCACGACGTAATCCTGATGGAATACGTGGCACATAAAGTGGCCGTAATACAGCTTGTGTACCAGTTGGCTGTCGATCTCCGGCGGCAGGGTTTCAAACCATTCGGTATCGTTACGGCGCAAGGCGATGTCCAACGGCAGAATATTTTCCACTTCATTGGCGTGGACGGCATGGTAGCGCACCGCCGCCCCGGCGGCAGCGAAACGGTGTAGAAAGGCTTTCTTGCCTTCTTCCTCTGTGCAGACGAAAAAATCCCCCTCGGCCTGGGCGAAATAGGTTTTCAAGTAAGCGTGCGCTTCCTCTATGCCCGCCCCAGACATTTTCAGCAACAGATGGTGTTCGAAACGATCGCGGTATTCCTTCATCCGTTTCGGCAGGTGGTTGGGCACCAGGTGGCTCAGCCCCTGCATCACCCGATCGGTCAGATTGTGCGGCAGCAGCGGCAACTTGTTGAAACTGGCGTCCAGCCGCCCCTTCAGGGTAAAGAAGCGCGGCATTTGATCGGTGCCGAGTTTGTCGATCATGATAAAGGTGTCTTTGCCATACACTTCGGCAATATCGAAAATATCGCGGTGCATATATTCACCGGCCACCGGCAGGTTGCTGAACTGGCTTAAAATGTGGCGGCGCAGCTCGGTCAGCACTTCGGTATGGTTGGTGCCAATGTAGAACACCTGCTGCTGGTTTTCCTTTTCGAAGGTGTCCAACCGCACGGCGAATACCGCCAGCTTGCCAGCGCAGCCGGAGGCCTCGTACAGCCGGCGCTTATCCGCGTTGAAACGGGAAGGGGTATCGGCATCCACATCGCGCACCCGCTGGGCATATTCGTGATCGGAAGCCTGATGGCCGCTGTGTTCCACGTCTTCCGGGCGGTAGTCGCCTTGCTCAAGCCTGGTCAGAATTTCTTCCGGCGTGTTGCCCAGTTTGATGCCAAGGTGGTTGACCAGCCGCAGTTGCCCATCAGCATCCAGTTGGGCGAACAGCGCCATTTCGGTATAGGCTGGCCCGCGTTTAACCAGTGAGCCGCCGGAGTTGTTGCACACACCGCCCACCACCGAAGCGCCGATACAGGAAGAACCAATGACCGAATGCGGTTCACGGCCATAGGGCTTGAGCACTTTTTCCAGTTTGTACAGGGTGCCGCCGGGGAAGCTGATGACCTGTTTGCCGTTGTCCAGCACCTGGATATGATCCAGGCGTAGGGTGCTGATGATCACGATGTCACGATCGTAATCATCGCCGCTTGGCGTTGAACCTTCGGTCAGGCCGGTGTTGGCGGCTTGCATGATGACGATTTTGTCTGCGGCGACGCAGGCCTGCAGGATCTGCCAGATGTGCAACAGGCGGTTGGGAAACACCACCGCCAGTGCGTTGCCGCCGCCGGAGCGGAACCCTTTACGATAGCGTTCGGTGTCGCGCTCGCCGGTAAGCACCTGGGCGCTGCCGACAATATTTTTCAGTTGTTTGATTAATTCCTGATTTTCCTGACTTGCGGACTGCATGATGCATACTCCCTGTGACATACAATGTTGTCCCAAATCCCCGCTCTCAGTATTGATAACAAGCGTTTGGGGCTGTGGCGGCGCTGCATTGGCTGATAGGTGCAACGCCGGCGTGGTCAGGCGACCGGCCACGTGGTTCTGTGTTGTGCGAGAGTTGGCCCGCGTGCGCAACGCCCGCTGGCGGAAGGATGAGTGGCCGGGATGGGTACCATTCATTGGCGCTGAGCGCGGCGGCGGCACGGAAACTTTCCATGCTGGAAGTGCCTTCGCAAATGACAGGGTTGAGCATAGCAAAGAGTTGTGTCAACGGCGCGGTGGAATGTTACATTTGTACAATCCGTTTACAATATCGTGCGGCTCGTCGCTATTTTAGCCGCTTTGCCGCCGGCCACCGGTTTTGCCGTGATAATTGCGCAGCCAATGATTGCCGATGCCGGGCATTGCGTTTATTGTGATTACAGCTTTTTACATGACTTTTCAGAAGGATTGCAGGCGTGGCTAAATTACGTGTTGGGGTGATTTTTGGCGGTAAATCGGCGGAGCATGAGGTTTCGTTGCAATCGGCAAAAAACATTGTGGATGCCATCGACAAAGAGAAATTCGACGTCACGCTGTTGGGGATCGATAAGCAAGGGCAATGGCATATCAATGATGCGTCCAACTATCTGCTGCATGCGGAAAACCCGGCGTTGATCGCACTCAACCACTCCAATAAAAACGTTGCGCTGATCCCGGGCCAGGAAAAGCAGCAGTTAATCGAAGCCGGTAGCGCCGGCGCACTGACCCAGCTTGATGTGGTGTTCCCGATCGTGCACGGCACGCTGGGCGAAGATGGCTCGTTGCAAGGGCTGTTGCGTATGGCCAATATTCCGTTCGTCGGGGCTGGGGTGCTTGGCTCTGCGGTCAGCATGGATAAAGACGTCACCAAACGCCTGCTGCGTGATGCTGGGCTGGCCGTGGCGCCGTTTGTGACCTTAACGCGCAGTAACCGCGGCAAATTCAGCTTTGAACAACTGAGTGATAGCCTGGGCCTGCCGATGTTTATCAAGCCGGCTAACCAGGGCTCTTCGGTCGGTGTTAGCAAAGTGAAAAACCAGGCAGAGTTTGAGCAGGCGGTGGCGCTGGCGTTCAGCTTCGATCACAAGGTGCTGGTGGAATCCGCCATCGTCGGCCGTGAGATCGAATGCGCTGTGCTGGGCAATGATGAGCCGCAGGCCAGCGTATGCGGTGAAATTGTGCTGAGCGATGAGTTTTACTCTTACGACACCAAGTACATCAATGAGCAGGGCGCGCAGGTGATGGTGCCGGCGGCGATTTCATCCGAGGCCAGCGATAAAATCCGCGATGTGGCGTTGAAGGCGTTTCGTGCGCTGGACTGCACGGGCATGGCGCGCGTCGATGTGTTCCTGACGCCGGATAACAACGTGATTGTTAATGAAATTAATACGTTGCCGGGGTTCACTAATATCAGTATGTACCCTAAGCTGTGGGGCGCCAGCGGCGTGAGTTATACCCAATTGATTACGACGTTGATCGAGCTGGCGCTGGAACGCCATCAGCAGGATCGCGCATTGCAAAGCTCGGTGTTCGAGCGCAGTTAGTACCCTCACCCCAACCCTCTCCCACCGGGAGAGGGAGGCGTTCAGGTGTTGTTATCCGTAAAGCGTTATCCTGCGGGCTGGGGAGTACCCACTCCCAAAGATGATATGTGCACATTCAGTTCCCTCTCCCTATGGGAAAGGGCCGGGATGAGGGGCCGTTCTCTGAAGGTAATGCGTGCACATTCAGTTCCCTCTCCCTATGGGAAAGGGCCGGGATGAGGGGCCGTTCTCTGAAGGTAATGCGTGCACATTCAGCCCCCTCTCCCTATGGGAAAGCGCCAGGGTGAGGGGCCGTTCTCTGAAGGCAATGCATGCACATTCCGTACCCTCTCCCTGTGGGAGAGGGTTAGGGTGAGGGGTAGTTACTTCACCGTCACATCAATATCGCCAAAATACTTCTTCGCCAGCGTATTGACCGTGCCCTGCTGCTGAACCTCGGTAATGGCGGCGTTCAGTTTGTTGCGCAGCGCGTCATCGCCTTTACGCAGGCCGAAGGCGATGCCTTCGCCGAAGATCTTCTCGTCGTGCACCGTATCGCCAACGAACGCAAACCCTTTGCCATCCGGCCGATCGAGGAAACCGCCCTGGCCTGCAGGCGCCATGATCAAGGTGGCGTCAAGGCGGCCGGCGGTCAGATCCAGATAAACCTGGTTTTGATCCTGATAAGAAACCACGTTCACCCCTTTCGGCGCCCAGTGCACCTTGGCGTAGCTCTCCTGGATTGAGCCTTGCAACACGCCGACGCTTTTACCGGCCAGCGACTGTGCATCTGGCTTCAGGCCGCTGTCCGCTTTGGCAATCAGGCGGTTCGGCACTTGGTAGATGGGATTAGTGAAATCAATCGCCTGTTTGCGCTGCTGGGTGATGTTCATCGCCGAATTGATAACGTCGAATTTACGGGCCTGCAGCGCCGGGATCAGGCTGTCAAACGATGCCTCCACCCAGCTGCATTTCAGTTTCGCTGCCGCGCACACCGCGTTGCCCAAATCAATATCGAAGCCTTCCAACTGCCCGCTGGCGGACTTTGATTCGAACGGCGGATACAATGCCTCCAGGCCAAAACGCATGCTCTGTTCCGCGCCCAGGGTCGCGCCGCTTGCCAGCAGGCAGCCGGCGGCAATCAGCATTTTCAGTGAGTTTTTCATCTGTGTTATTTCCCGTAGTCAGCGTGCAATGGATTATACCTGGCACAGGCGGCGGGCGCCTTCGAGCAGGGTATCGTTATCTTTGGAGAAGCTTAACCGAATGATGCCGGTGTCCGTGCCGTTGCTGTAAAACGCCGACAGCGGAATGGTCGCGACTTTGGCTTCGCGGATCAGGCGCACCGCAAAGTCGTTATCGCTTTCATTGCTGAAACCGCTAAAACGCGCCAGCATAAAGAAGCTTCCACGGCTTGGCAGCAGTTCAAAGCGCGAATCTTTCAGCGCGTTGGCCAGCAGATCGCGCTTTTGCTGGTAAAACGCAGCCAGCCCCAGATAGCTTTGCGCATCGGCCAGCGCCGCGGCAAAGGCATATTGCATCGGGGTGTCGGCCGAGAACACCATAAACTGGTGCACTTTACGAATCTCATCCATCAGCGCGGCCGGCGCCATGCAGTAACCCACGCGCCAGCCAGTGACGTGGTAGGTTTTGCCAAAGGAAGAAACCACCACGCTGCGTTCGGCCAACTGCGGGTGGCGCGCCATGCTGTGGTGAAGTTGGCCGTCGAACACCACGTGTTCATAAACCTCGTCGGACAGGATCATGATATCAGTATTGCGCGTCAGTGCGATCAACCGTTCAATGTCATGTTCATTCAGCACGTTGCCGCTGGGGTTGTGCGGGCTGTTGATAATGATCATGCGCGTGTTGCCGTTGATGGCGGCGGCCACTTGATCCCAATCAATGTGAAAATCTTCCAGCGAAAGCGCGATCGCCACCGGCGTGGCGCCCTGCAGGCGCACGATCGGGGCATAGCTGTCAAACGCCGGCTCGAAGTAGATCACCTCATCGCCTGGGTGCACCAGCGCGCTAATGGAGGAATATAACCCTTCGCTGGCGCTGGCGATCACCGTGATTTCATCATCGGGGTGATAGCGGGCGCCATATAATTTTTCAATCTTTGCCGCCAGCGCTGCGCGCAATGCCGCCACGCCGCTCATCGGCGCATACTGGTTATGACCCGCGCGCATGGCTTGCGCCACGGCTTCGGTCAGTTCGGGCGCGCAGGCGAAATTCGGTGCGCCCTGCGACAGGTTAAGAGCCTGATGTTCAGCGCTAAGCTGGCCGATCACGGTAAAAATAGTGGTGCCAACGTCCGGTAGTTTTGAACGTTGTGAGCAGGCGCTCTGCATGAGGGACTCCTGTTTAAGCATGGGCGATTGTTTGATTAGGCATCAGAAACCTTTGGGCGAACAAGGGAAACTTTGTCATACTTGCCATGCATTCAGATCATGGCTTACGGGAGCCGTTATGCAGTCATCACTGCCGTCGCTTGATGTATTGAAAACCTTTGTCGTGGTGGCGCAGCGGCTGAATTTTACCCATGCCGCCAACGCATTACACCTGACCCAGGGGGCCGTCAGCCGCCAGATTCTGGGGCTGGAGCGGCAGTTGGGCTATCCGCTGTTCAGCCGGCGCGCGCGCGGCCTGGCGCTCACGCCGCAAGGGGCGAAGCTGCTGGCGCCGGTGCAACAGGCGCTGGGGCAACTGGAGGAAGCGCTGGTCAGCGTCAGCGCGCAGCCCGGTACCCTGCGTATCAAATGCCCGACCTGTGCCATGCGCTGGGTATTGCCGCGCATTATTCGTTTGCAGAATGAACGGCCTGAAATGCACATCGAATTAACCGCTGCGGTTTCGCACGGGCTGGATTTCAGCACCGAGAGTTTTGACGCCGCGGTGGTGTTCGGGCCGCCGCCGGGCAAGCGGCTGGCGGCACATCTGCTGTTTGACGAGGTCCTTACGCCGGTCTGCACGCCGTCTTATTTGGCCGGTTTGGGCCGTGCTCCCACGCTGGCGGATTTGGCGGGGAAAATCCTGTTGCACCCCACGCGCGATCGCTGTGACTGGCTGCGTTGGCTGAAGGCCGCCGGGCAAGAAGGGCTGCCGGCGGCCAAAGCACAGCATTTCGATACCCTTGATCTGGCGATGAGCGCCGCGCTGCAAGGGTTCGGTATCGCCATCGGCGATCCCTGCCTGCTGGAAGACGATCTTCAGGCCGGCCGCATCGTGATGCCGTTTCCCGTGAGCGTGGTCAGTGGCGCCGCGTATTATCTGGTCTATCCTGAAAGAGCAGTGATACCGGCCGCGCTGGCGGCATTGGTGGGGTGGTTAAGCCGCGAGGCGCAAAGCAGCCGTGAACGCCAGGCGCAATATCGCTCCGCTCACGCCGGTAATGCTTTGTAAACATTATTCCCACTAATTGTTTATGCCGCGAAAAGGCCTGTGGCAAACTATTTCTTCACGTCGATCAATCATTCTGCTCGCTGGTAGCGGCGGTAGTCGCCTGAGATAACAATATGAAATGGCTCTGTGTGGTGAGTGTGTTAGCCGGTCTGTCCATCAGCCCGGCATTTGCGCAAGGAACGGGCGCAACGCAAGGAATCAATGTTCAACAGCGTGATGCATTTATTGCCAAACTGATGGGGCAAATGACGCTGGAAGAGAAAATCGGCCAGTTGCGTTTAATTAGCGTGGGGCCGGATAACCCGAAAGAAGCGATTCGGGAAGGGATCCGCAAAGGGCAGATTGGCGCGATTTTCAATACGGTGACCCGGCCGGATATCCGGGTGATGCAGGATCAGGCGATGCAACTCAGCCGCCTGAAAATTCCCCTTTTCTTTGCCTATGACGTTGTACACGGGCAGCGAACCATCTTCCCGATAAGCCTGGGGCTGGCGGCCAGTTTTGATACGCAGGCTATCGCCCGGAGCGCCCGTATCGCCGCCATGGAAGCCAGCGACGACGGCCTGAACATGACGTTTGCGCCGATGGTGGATATCACGCGCGATCCGCGCTGGGGCAGGGTGTCGGAAGGCTTTGGCGAAGACACTTGGCTGGTGTCAAAGATTGCCTGGCTGATGGTGGATAATCTGCAAAATGGCGATCCGGCCAAACCGGGGGCGGTGATGGCCAGCGTCAAGCATTTTGCGCTGTATGGCGCTACGGAAGGCGGGCGTGATTACAACACCGTCGACATGAGCCCGCTGCGGATGTATCAGGACTATCTGCCGCCTTACCGGGCGGCGATCGATGCCGGCAGCGGCGGGGTGATGGTGTCGCTCAATTCGATTAACGGCATACCCGCCACGGCGAACCCGTGGCTGTTGAAGGATTTACTGCGCAACCAGTGGAGTTTCGGCGGGATCACCATCAGCGATCACGGCGCCATCAAAGAGCTTATCAAGCACGGCGTGGCGATGGATGCGCGTGATGCGGTGCGCCTGGCGATCACCTCCGGCGTGGATATGAGCATGAGCGATGAGTTCTACGATAAATATCTGCCGGGGCTGGTGAAAGCGGGCCTGGTGAAAGAAAGCGATATCGATCGCGCCTGCCGCAATGTGCTGAATACCAAATATGCCATGGGGCTGTTTAATGATCCTTATGCGCACCTTGGTCCGGTCGGCAGCGATCCAAAGGATACCAACGCTGAAAGCCGCCTGCACCGGGCCGAAGCCCGTGAAGTGGCGCGAACTACCATGGTGTTGTTGAAGAACGATCGCCAGACACTGCCGCTGCGCAAACAGGGCACTATTGCCCTTATCGGGCCGTTGGCCGACAGCCAGCGTGACGTGATGGGCAGTTGGTCGGCGGCCGGGGTAGTCAAGCAGTCGATCACCCTGCGCGCCGGCTTGCAAAATGCGGTGGGCGATAAGGCAAAAATTCTGTATGCCAAAGGCGCGAATATTACCCAGGATAAAAGCATCATTGATTATCTGAATTTGTATGAGCCGGCGGTAGTGTTTGATAATCGTCCGCCGCAGCAAATGATAGATGAAGCGCTGGCGGCGGCCCGGCAGGCCGATGTGATCGTGGCCGTCGTCGGGGAATCGCAGGGGATGGCGCATGAAGCATCCAGCCGTGCCGACATTACGATCCCGCAGAGCCAGCGCGATCTGATCGCCGCCCTGAAGGCCACCGGCAAGCCCCTGGTGCTGGTGCTGATGAATGGCCGCCCGTTGGCGCTAAGCTGGGAAAGCCAACAGGCCGATGCCATGTTGGAAACCTGGTTTAGCGGCACCGAGGGCGGTAATGCGATAGCCGACGTGCTGTTCGGCGATTATAACCCTTCGGGCAAGCTGCCGATGACTTTCCCGCGTTCCGTCGGGCAGATCCCGCTGTACTACAACCATCTGAATACCGGCCGGCCGTTTAACCCTGAGAAGCCGGACAAGTATACTTCGCGCTACTTTGATTCGCCGAATGGGCCGCTGTATCCGTTCGGCTATGGCTTGAGCTATACCACCTTCAGCCTGACGGATCTGAAGCTGTCTGGCTCACAGATGGCGCGCAACGGCAAGATCACCGCCAGCGTAACGCTGAAAAATACCGGCAAGTATGACGGTGCTACGATCGTACAGCTATATGTGCAGGATGTGGCCGCATCGGTCAGCCGCCCGGTGAAGGAACTGCGTAATTTTAAAAAGGTGATGTTGAAGGCCGGTGAGTCGCAGCGGGTTGAATTGCCCATCACCGAAGACGATCTCAAATTTTATAATGCCAGCCTGAAGTGGGGCGCCGAGCCCGGTCAGTTTGCTGTGTTTGTGGGCCTGGATTCCGATAATCTGCAGCAGCAGAGTTTTACCCTGCAATAAGCTTTGCTCTTTTCCCTCACCCTAACCCTCTCCCAGTGGGAGAGGGGATAGCCCGGCGCTTGCCGCGGTTTT
Organism: Gibbsiella greigii; assembly: GCF_039540155.1. Classification (NCBI taxonomy): domain Bacteria; kingdom Pseudomonadati; phylum Pseudomonadota; class Gammaproteobacteria; order Enterobacterales; family Yersiniaceae; genus Gibbsiella; species Gibbsiella greigii. Next base: position 13,808 of record NZ_BAABEM010000040.1, on the reverse strand, counting down.
GGTGAATTTATTGGTGGGCACAATCTGTTCCCTCTCCCTTGGGGGAGGGGATAGCCCGGCGCTCGCTGCGGCTTTGGTGAATGGATAAGGGGCAGGGCCTACTTGCGGGCACAATCTGCCCCCTCTCCCTTGGGGAGAGGGCTGGGGTGAGGGGCCGTACAGCATAGCTATTAGCTTACTTAGCTAATAGCTTAATAAGTTAACTGCGCGCTTTCAGCAATGCCAACAGCTGTGCTTCGTTGTTGCCCGCAAAACCGTCAATCGCCAGCTTAATCACGTCAGAACGGGTAACGCGCACAATACCGTTGCGCGCCGCCAGCATGATAATTTCGTCAATCATCTCAACATGGCTGTCGGTCAGGCTAACCGAGATGGCTTTATAAGTGCGTTTACGCCCCTGCGGTTTGCTTTCAACCGCAGGAACCGCCAGCGTATGCGATGTGGCGCTGTTGATAAACTCATCTTCCGTCATGCGTTGGGTTGGCGTGCGTTTTTTCATAAGATGACTTCCTTGACCAGGCTTTCAATCTCATTTTGCGCTTTTTCATTATTGGCTTCGTGAATAGTGATCGCCTCGCCCCAGGCATCGCGGTAGATTTTGCGATCGCACAGGCGGTTGCTCACCAGCATAAATTCCGGGTATTCGCTTAACACTTCCGCCGCTTCATTGGCTTCATTGATGAAGATGTTGGTCGGGCACATGTTCAACACAATGTAGCCTTTCACCTTCTCATTATATTCCTGCGCGGTAGAGAACATTTCCGAAAGGTAGCCGATGGTATCCAGGTCCATCTGCGAAGGGCGCAGCGGGGAGAGGAACAAATCAGCCGCCAACAGGCCGGAACGCAATTCGGCGCTGTCCCGCCCGGCGGTATCGACAATCACGTAGTCGTAATGGCGATCCAATTCCAGCAGGGTTTCTTTGATTTTTCCTGAAGCGGCAACGACAGGGATATGCGGCAGGCCACCGACGTTTTGCCGATCGTTGTACCAGGTCATGATCGATTTCTGGTCGTCGGCATCAACGATGATCGCCGTTTTGCCCTGCTTGAGAATTAAGTAACCGGCAATATTTACTGCCTTTGTCGATTTCCCGACGCCGCCCTTTTGGGAGCCAATCAAAACAATCATGCTGCCATCTCTTAAATTGTTAAGCTGATAACTTATTAAGTTAGTTGCTTGATAGGTTGATAATTAAACAGGCTAATAAGCGCTACCTTTAACAATATGCCTTAACGATTGGCGCTTGCCAAGCTGCGATTTCATTGGCCTGAGCCGGTATTTTGCTGGCAAAGCGCCCGGCGGGTAAGTAGGAATGTTCCGGGAAAACAGAAGTGATAAGTTATTGGCTTATTAAGCTAGTAACTTATTGGGTTGGTAACTTATTGCCGGTGCGGTTGCAACCGGCAATCACGCCGAGCGATGTTTCGCCGGCGTTATTTTTTCATCATGGCTTTCAGGTTGGCGAACGGGTTGTGCGTGGCCATGCCCACGTCTTTTTGCGCATCTTCCCCGGCCACGACCGTGGTGCCGTATAAATCCGCCTGCGTGTATTTTTCATGTTCGTGGTCATGGCAATACAGGCACAGCATTTCCCAGTTGCTGCCGTCTTCCGGATTATTACTGTGATCGTGATCGATGTGGTGCACTGTCAGCTCACGCAGGTTGGAGTAAACAAACTCACGTGAACAGCGCCCGCACACCCAGGGGAACAGTTTCAGCGCTTTTTCGCGGTAGCCCATTTCCAGCTTCGCGTAGTTTTTCGGGATATATGCCATAGCGGATCCATTGGTTGAATATGTTGGTCACCCTTCAAGCCGTATGCGCACTGGCTTTCCTGTAACTCAAATCAGGCAGAGTAACAGCACAGAAAAAAGCCGGCCGGTGCGCCTTGAAGGCGTGGGGCTGAGTAAAACCTCTGGCGAACATAATACCATAGTGCGCCTGCGGGATAGTGCGGGTGCGGTTTGAGTTTTGCTCACTGCCTGTGTTGCTGAAGATTGCACAGATCTGTATGTATTGCCCCACGGCATTTCACTGTAGGCTGAGATGAGGTGTATTAATCAGGAATGGTGGGGGAACATGACGTTACGCGATCGGTTGCTGGCGCTGTTGGTTGTAGTTATCTGGGGCATGAATTTCGTCGTGATCAAATACGGGCTACAGGGTGTGCCGCCGTTTCTGCTGGCCGGTCTACGTTTTTTGCTGGTCGGGGTACCGGCAATCTTCTTTATTCCTCGCCCCAAATTGCCTTGGACGTGGCTGGTTTATTATGGCCTGACCATGAGCTTTGGTCAGTTCGCGCTGCTGTTTCTTGCGATTAAGCTGGGGATGCCGGCCGGGTTGGCTTCGCTGGTGATCCAGGCCCAGGTGTTCTTTACCCTGCTGCTGGGGATGGTGCTGATGGGGGATAAACTGCGTGCCAATCACCTGGCCGGTATCGTTGTTGCCTGTGCGGGGATGCTATTGCTGGCCCTCGCTAGCCTGCGCCACCAACTGGGCAGCAGCGCCGTGCCGCTGGCCGGCTTGTTACTGACGCTTGGCGCTGCGTTTTCCTGGGCGCTGGGCAATATGGCCAACAAAAAAATTATGGCGGCGTTTCCGCAGCCGGGTGTCCTGCCGTTGGTGGTATGGAGCGCCTTGATCCCGGTGTTACCGTTTTTGGCATGTAGTTGGCTATTTGACGATCGCTTGCAGGTTGTCGCCAGCCTGGTTCACCCACAATTAAGCAGTGTCTTGGTGGTGCTGTATCTGGCCTTTGCCGCCACGCTGTTCGGCTATTCAGTGTGGGGCAATCTGTTGGCGCGCTACGAAACCTGGCGTGTGGCGCCGCTGGCACTGTTGGTGCCGTTGGTCGGCTTGATTGGCGCCTGGGCGATTGTGGGGGAAGCATTGTCGGCGCTGCAAGCCGCCGGCGCGCTGCTGGTGCTGTGCGGCATGGCGGTTAATATGTTCGGGCTGCCGCGCTGGCGCCAGTTGGGGAGGCGAGCCTGATAATGAATTTATCGGCCATGTATTCTGGTTCTGGTCGATTGAAATTGTGCGCCGTGATTTGCGTAACCGTATTACTAAACAGCCGGATGTTTCGTTAGCGTAACCGCTTGCTGACATACTTATAAAAAAATACCCTGTGTAAAGACAGGGTGTTTTTTTACTGATTATTTTCTTGCCGGGCCAGTTGCAGCCTTTGGTGCTCATCGTGGGCAGCCTGAATTTCTTCCAGTACGGCGCCAATATCGGCGCGCTTATTATCTTCGGCCACGTAGCCGCTCAGTTCACTCTCCGGCGTCAGGTTGCCTTCCTGATACAACGCCCAAATTTCCTTGGCGTATTGGCTGCCAAGCAGCTGCGGCGCAAATTGGCCGTAGTATTGCGTCATATTATTAATGTCGCGTTCGAACATGTTTTTGGCATGGTTGTTGGCCGCCGCATCGACCACCTGCGGCAAGTCGATAATCACCGGGCCGTCTTTATCCATTAATACGTTGAATTCCGACAGATCGCCGTGAACCAGCCCGGCGCACAGCATGCGGACGGCGTAGTTCATCATCAACGCGTGATCGGCCAGCGCCTGCTGCGGCTCCAGCGTAATATCGCTCAGGCGCGGCGCCACCATGCCTTCTTCGTCGGTGATCAGCTCCATCAGCAGCACGCCGTCTAGGCAAATATCCGGCTGCGGCACGCGCACGCCTGCTTTCGCCAGCAGATAGAGTGCGTCTACCTCTGTGTTTTGCCAGGCTTCTTCAAGCTGTTGGCGGCCAAAGCGCGAGCCTTTGCTCATGGCGCGCGCGTTGCGGCTGTTGCGCACCTTGCGGCCTTCCTGGTAGTGCACGGCCTGCTTGAAATTGCGTTTTTCTGCTTCTTTGTACACTTTGGCGCAGCGGATCTCATCGCCACAGCGCACGATAAACACATCGGCCTCTTTGCCGCTTTTCAAGCGGCGGATGACGTCATCAATTAAACCATCATCAACCAATGGCTGGAGTCGTTTTGGTATTTTCATGCAGCCTTGTACCCTATTTAGGCTCCGGTGTGAATGGGTTACTGCTGTCAACAGCGTGATTTAGACCGGAAAGCGCCAAAGTAGTTTCCCGCCGTTACCAGTCTGTACACGCCAGCATTACAAATTTTCGGCCAAAATCCAAACGCTAACGCTGCCGCCGTTAACTGTGAACGTAGCATTGCCGTGCTCGTCAGTCACAATCTCCTCTTCACGGTGGCCGAGAAAATCACGCCAGGTTGTGTTGGCGAGGGCTTCGCCCAGGCCGACGGCTTTCCCGGTTTCTGCGCCATTGGTCAGCACCACCACACAGCCCGGGGCCTGCTCGGTGCCGCTGCGGCTGAAGGCGATACAGTGCTTATCGTCAAAATAATCGGTTTGTGAGCCGTTGCTAAAGCGTTGGCGCGCGGCGATCAACTGCGCCAGCTCGGGAATAACCGGCAGGTCTATCTGGTACTCACCGCCGTCGTCCCCCTGGTCCTTATAACTGGCGCCGTACAAATCGGGATAGAACACGCAGGGCACGCCTTGCTCACGCAGCAGCACCAGCGCATAGGCCAGCGGTTTGAACCACGGGGCCACCGGCGCCTCCAGGGACTGAAGCGGCTGGGTGTCGTGGTTGGCGACAAAGGTGACGGCGTGGGCGGGATCGCTGGCGACCAGGGTATCGGCGAAGATGCTCGCCATATCAAACTCATCGCCCTGCTGCGACGCCAGGTGGAATTTCAGGTGCAGCCCCACATCGAACAGCATGATTTGGCCTTTCACCAGGTCGATATATTGTTGCAGCGCATCCAGATCAGGCGACCAATACTCCGCCACGATGAACAGATCGCGTTCGGCAGCGGCACGCACGTGCTCGGCCCAGTCATTGAAAAACCAGGCGGGGATATGCTTGACGGCGTCCAGCCGGAAGCCATCGCACGGCAGCGTTTCCATCAGCCAGCGCCCCCAATATTTCAACTCTTCCACCACGGCGCTATTGCGGAATTCCACGTCGGCGCCCATCAGGTAGTCAAAATTGCCTTTTTCATCGTCAACCTGCACGTTCCAGCCTTCGTCGCCGTAGTCGTTGGCGATTTTGAAAATGCCTTTTTCATCCGGCTGCTCAATATAATCAACGCCACTGAAGCATTTATAATCCCAGATGAATTTTGAATACTGCCCCTGGCGCCCCGGAAAGGTAAAACGGGTATAGGCCAGCGCATCCAGCCCTTCATCATCGATATTATTGCGATCGTTCGCGTCCACCCGGTAAACGTGCACCTGCTCTTTTTCATCGGCGCCGATTTTATGATTGAACACCACGTCATAGATCACGCGCAGGCCGTTATCGCGCAACGCCGCCGTGGCGTTGAGCAGGGCTGCTTTATCGCCATATTTAGTGGCCGTGCTGCCTTTCTGGTCAAACTCCCCCAGATCGAACAGATCATAGGTGTCGTAGCCCACCGAGTAGCCGCCGCTCGCCCCTTTATAGGCCGGCGGCAGCCAAACATCGGTAATGCCAAGTTCGGCTATCTGCGCCGCACGCTCGGCCGCCTCGTGCCAAAGTTTGCCGCCGTCGGGGTAATACCAATGGAAAAATTGCAGAAGGGTGGTTTTTTTCGTCATGGGCCAATATCCCGGTTGGTGGAAGGGGGCAAACCGGCCTTTAGCCGGCGCCGGATAGGCGAGTGCCAGCGGTGCGCTTATGCCGGCGAGGCAAGTGCAACCGGACAGGGAAGGGGGCGCAGCCTGTTTTAATCATGATCCAATTTTGCCAAAAGGGAAATGTCCGGTGTGAAAAGGTGCTCGCCGCTGGATAGAGCGCCAGCAGGCCGGGGAGCAGGCAGTCAGGATCGAGCGTCACGATGGCAGACCAGATAATCGTTGCCAAGCCCGTGATATTTGCTAAAGACGAGGGAAGTCATGATAAAACGCGCCATACGGTTAACAAGGATACAGTATACCCCATGCGGGGCTGGGCTTAGTAAAGTAAATAGACAATGCTAGCCAGCTATATTAAATAATTCGCTAACCTTTGCCATTATTCTAATAATGACTTCCCTTTACTTCTGGTTGGGCCGGTTATTATTATCGACTCAATCACATATATTTTACCTTTTAATGAATTACTGCCCTTAGCGGTAATTCCCGTAATGCTTCTACCCTAATCAGAGGAATAATCATGCCTGAGCATGGTGATACTGCTATTGCCCGCGTTATCACAACCGAGCAGGAGGCGCTGCAGGCTGCACAGGCGGTTGCCCAGGCGGCGCGCAAAGAGGCGGCGCTGCGCGATCGTGAGCGCATATACCCGGCGGAGCTGTTGGCCCTTTTCACCTTTAGCGGGCTGGGATCTATTTCCGTGCCGCGCAAATGGGGCGGCGGCGGTTTGTCTTATACCACGGTAGCTGAAGTTTTCCGTTTAATTTCCGCCGTTGATCCGGCCCTTGGCCAAATACCGCAAAATCATTTCGGCATTATTCAATTTATTCTTGATGAAGGCACGGCAGAACAACAACGTTATCTGTTTGAACGCATTGTCGCCGGGCAGCGTTTAGGCAACGGCGGGCCGGAAAAAAACACCCGCCATACGCGGGAAGTGCAAGCGCGTTTGCGGCAAACGCCGCAGGGGCTGCAACTGACCGGCGATAAGTTTTATTCCACCGGGGCGCTGTTCGCCGATATCGTGGTGACCACGGCGTTAAACGATGCCGGCCAGGCGGTGATGGCGTTTATCCCGCGCCTGGCGCCGGGGCTGGAGATTATTGATGACTGGTCCGGCATGGGGCAGCGCACCACGGCCAGCGGCACCGTGCGCCTGCGTGATACGCCGGTGGATCCGGCGTTGGTGATTCCGCAGCCGGATACTGAAAAACCCTCCCTGCGCGGGCCGGTATCACAGTTGATCCAAGCCGCGATTGACGCCGGAATTGCGCAGGGCGCGTTGGATGAAGCCTGCGAATTTGTGCGCGCCCGCTCGCGCCCCTGGGTGGATGCGGGGGTAAGCAGCAACGCGGAGGATCCCTACCTGGTGGCGGATATCGGCCGGGTAAGTATGGAACTGACCGCGGCGAATGCGCTGTTGCTGCGTGCCGCGCGCCTGCTGGACGCGCTCGATCCGGCCAACCTGACGGCGGCCGATGCGGCCAGTGCGTCAATCGCCGTTGCCGAAGCTAAAGTGTTGACCACCGAGGTGGCCTTGCTGGCAAGCGAAAAACTGCTGGAGTGGGCCGGCAGCCGCGGCACCCTGCTGGAACATGGGCTCGATCGCCACTGGCGCAACGCCCGCACCCACACCCTGCACGATCCGGTGCGCTGGAAAAACCATGCTATCGGCAACTATTACCTGAATGGGCAATTCCCGGTGCGCCACGCCTGGATTTAAGGAGATTGCGATGACATATCAACCTGATACTGGCGAACAGGCAACACGGATCGACAGCGCGGAAGCGGCGCACCAGGTGGCCGGGCAACTGGCGCAGCAGTTTCGCCGCGGCGCGGGCGAGCGCGATCGCCAACGGCAACTGCCGGTTGATGAACTGCGCACCCTGTTTCGCTCTGGGCTTGGCGCGGTGACCGTGCCGCGGGCCTATGGCGGGATAGCTTTGCCGACCTCAGAGCTGGCGAAGCTGATGACCACCCTGAGCGAGGCGGATGCTTCGATCGGCCAGGTACCGCAAAACCATTTTTATGCGCTGGAGGTGCTGCGGGTTAACGGCAGCGAAGCGCAAAAACAGCGGCTGTACGCCGAAGTGTTGGCCGGGGCGCATTTTGGCAATGCGTTGGCCGAGTTTCAGGCGCCGGCGGCACACCAACGCACCACGCGCGTCTACCGCCAACAGGAGAACTGGTTGCTGGAGGGGCGCAAATTTTACGCTACCGGCGCGCTGTTTGCCGATCGCATTCCTACCGCCGCCTACAACGAGCAGGGGAGTGAACAACTGGTATTCGTGCCGCGCCGGGCGGCCGGTGTGCAGGTGATCGACGACTGGTCGGGCTTTGGCCAGCGAACCACCGGCAGCGGCACGGTAATCTTTGAACGTTGCAACGTTGATGAGCAGGACATCGTGCCGTTCCAGGCGGCGTTTGAGCGCCCGACGGCCGTTGGCCCGTTCGCCCAGATCCTGCATGCGGCGATTGATCAAGGGATCGCCCGGGCCGCGTTCCAGGATCTGCTGGCGTTCGTGCGCGAGCGCTCGCGGCCATGGCCGGATGCCGGGGTAGAAAAAGCCGGCGACGATCCGCTGACGCTGGATCGCCTCGGCCGGTTGGCGGCGCGCTTGCAGGCCGGCGAAGCGTTGCTGGCGCTGGCGGGGGACGCGGTAGATGCCGCCCAGCAGCACAGCGATGCCGAAACGGTGGCGCTGGCGTCTGTTGAGGTTGCCAAAGCCCGCGCCTGGACCACGGAGCTCTCTCTGGCGGCGGCGAATTTGCTGTTCGAACTGTCCGGCACGCGCGCCACGCTGCAGGAGTACCAATTGGATCGCCACTGGCGCAATGCCCGCACCCACACGCTGCACGATCCGGTGCGCTGGAAATTCCCGGCGATCGGCAATTACGTGCTCAACGGTGTGCTGCCCGCGCGGCGGGGGACGCTATGAGCCTAAGCGCGAACAAAGAAATTCTGCTCAATGCGTTCAACATGAACTGTGTCGGGCATATTCATCACGGCATGTGGACGCATCCGCAGGACCGCTCGGTGGCGTTCAATCGCCTGGAATATTGGCTCGATCTGGCTCGCCTGCTGGAGCGCGGGCTGTTCGACGGCCTGTTTATCGCCGATATTCTGGGGGTGTATGACGTTTATCAAAACGGCATTGATTTAACCGCGCGTGAAGCTATTCAACTGCCGGTTAACGATCCGCTGCTGCTGGTATCGGCGATGGCGAGCGTGACGCAGCACCTGGGCTTTGGCTTAACGGCCAACGTCAGCTATGAATCGCCGTATTTATTCGCGCGCCGCTTTTCCACCCTGGATCATCTTAGCCAGGGGCGGGTAGGGTGGAACATCGTCACTGGCTATCTGGACAGCGCGGCGCGGGCCATGGGCCAGCAACAGTTGGTGGCCCACGATCGCCGCTACGATCAGGCCGATGAGTTCCTGGACGTGGCGTATCAACTGTGGGAAGGCAGTTGGCAGGATGATGCGGTGCTGGCCGACAAGCAGCGGCGTATCTATGCCGCTGCCGATAAAATTCATCAAATCCGCCACCGCGGGGAATTTTACCAGGTAGAGGGCTACCACCTGTCTTCACCTTCGCCGCAGCGCACGCCGCTGCTGTTCCAGGCCGGCGCTTCGGCGCGTGGCATCCGTTTTGCCGCCCGTCATGCGGAATGCACCTTTGTTAACGGCGCCACGCCGGCGGCCATGAAGGCGCAGGTTGATAAGCTGCGGGCCGCCGTGGTCGAGGCCGGGCGGGCGGCGGAAGATCTGAAAATCTTCATGGGCATCAGCGTGATCGTCGCCCCCACGGCGCGCGAGGCGCAGGAAAAGCATCAGGAATATCTGCGTTACGCCAGCCCGGAAGCGGGGCTGGCGCACTTTTCCAGCTCGACCGGCATTGATTTTTCCCGTTTTGCCCTCGATGAGCCGGTTGCCGGCGGGCCAACGCGGGCGATCGAATCGGTATCCAACACTTACAGCGGCTGGACCAAGAGGCGCTTGCTGGAACAGCATGCGTTGGGTGGGCGCTACCCGCTGATCGTCGGCGATCCGCAGCAGGTGGCGGACAACCTGCTGCAGTGGGTAGACCAGGCCGGTATCGATGGCTTCAATCTGACCCGCATCCTCAACCCGCAAAGCTATACCGATTTTATCGATCTGGTGATCCCTGAACTGCAGGCCCGCGGCCGTTATAAAACCGCCTATGCCGCCGGCTCGTTCAGAAAAAAACTTTTTCAGCAGCAGGATTGCCTGCCGGCAAGCCACCCTGCTGCCCGTTGGCGTACACCGGCCGCGGCCGGCGATCGCATTATTGCCTAACCTCCTGGAGCTTTTACCATGTCATTTTCCTTATTCCGTGCGCGCCATGTCCTGTTTGCCGCCCTATTGGGCATCGCCCACGCCGCTGCGGCGGCCGATTACAGCGGGCCGTTGAAAGTGGGCACCACCGCGGCGTTTGCCCCGCCGCTGGAAACCGCCGTCGAAGAAGCCAAAAAGCAGGGGCTGAATGTTGAACTGATCGAATTCAGCGATTGGATCGCCCCCAACGTCAGCCTGGAAAACGGCGATATTGACGTAAACCTGTTCCAGCACCGGCCATTTTTGGATAACGCCAACCAGGAAAGTGGCTTCCACCTGGTGGCTTACGCGCCGGCCATCATTAACAACGTCGGGCTTTACTCGAAAAAGCACAGCAAGCTGGATCAGATCCCGCAAGGCGGCACGGTAGCGATCGCCAACGATCCAATCAACGGCGGGCGCGGGCTGTTGCTGCTGCAAAAAGCCGGGCTGATCAAATTGAAACCGGGCAGCGGCATCAAATCCACCCAGAGCGATATTGTTGAAAACCCGAAAAAGCTCAAGATCATCGAAGTGGAAGCGGTGCAGCTTTCGCGCTCGCTGGATGAAGTGGATCTGGCGCAGGGCTACCCGCATTACCTGCGTTTGTCCGGGGCGATTGATCCCAACAACGCGCTGTTATTCGACGGGCTGGAAAACCCGGAATACGTGATCCAGTTTGTGATCCGCGATGGCCACCAGGACGATCCGCGGCTGCGCAAGTTTGTCGATATCTACCAGCATTCACCCGTGGTGCGCGCCAAGCTGGATAGCTTCTACGGCAAACTTTATCAACCCGGTTGGAGCCAGTAGCCATGAGCAGTTTGGTGATGCCGGAAAACGCCGCTGAATGGGCCGAAGCGTCAACCCGCCGGCCGGGTGACTGGCATGTGAAGCTGTCGGCGGTGGTGAAACGTTACCCCGGCCAACAAACCGACGCGCTGAAAAATATCCATTTGCAGGTTCGGCGCGGGGAGATCTTCGGCATCATCGGCCGCAGCGGGGCGGGCAAATCGACGTTGATTCGCCTGCTCAACCGCCTGGAAGAACCCACGGCGGGCCAGGTGGTGATCGACGGCGTGGATCTGGGGTCGTTGACGCACGCGCAGCTAGTGGCCTGGCGCCGGCGCACCGGCATGATTTTCCAGCATTTCAATTTGCTTTCGGCCAAAACCGTGCGGGAAAACATTGAATTGCCGATGCGCGTTGCCGGCGTGCCCGCCGCCGTGCGGCGGCGGAAAACCGACACGCTGCTGGCGCTGGTGGGGCTGGAAGCGCGGCAACACGCCTACCCGGCGCAGCTTTCCGGCGGGCAGAAACAGCGCGTCGGCATTGCCCGGGCGCTGGTGCACGATCCGGAACTGCTGCTGTGCGATGAAGCCACGTCGGCGTTGGATCCTGAGACCACCCGCTCGATTCTGGCGCTGCTGCGAAAAATCAACCGTGAACTGCATATTACGATCGTGCTGATCACCCATGAAATGGATGTGATCCACGATCTTTGCCAGCGCGTCGCGGTGATTGAGCGCGGTGAAATAGTCGAAAGCGGGTCTGTTTGGCAGGTGTACGGCAATCCGCAGCAGGAAACCACGCGTATTCTGTTGGCCCCCGATCGCGATGCCTTGCCGGAAGATCTGCAACGGCGGCTGCGGCCGGAACCTGCCGCCGGCTATGGCCCGCTTGTCCGCCTGCGCTATAACGGCAGCGGCGCAATGCCGCAGCTCAATCACCTGATAGCAGCATTTGGCAGCGATATTACGCTGCTGCAAAGTTCGCTGGAAAACGTACAGGGTAAAAATATCGGCCAGCTTTTACTGCGGGTGGCGCAGCCGTTGCCGCAGCCATTGCCCGCCGGGCTTGCCGATCACGTGGAGATCCTCGGTTATGTCGCTGCTTCTTGATCGCCTGTGGGCGGGGTTGGTTGAAACGCTGATGATGGTGGGGGTGTCCTCGCTGTTGGCGTTGATCATGGGGCTGCCGTTAGCGGTGATCCTGGTGGTGACCGATCGCGGCTCGCTGTATCCCAGCCGGTTGCTTAACCGCGTGCTGGGCTGGCTGGTGAACTTGTTCCGCTCGATCCCGTTTCTGATCCTGATGGTCGCTTTGATCCCGTTTACCCGCATGATTGTCGGTACGTCGTATGGCGTGTGGGCGGCAACGGTGCCGCTGACGCTGGCGGCGATGCCGTTTTTTGCCCGCATTGCGGAAGTCAGCCTGCGTGAAGTGGATGATGGCCTGATTGAAGCGGCACAGGCGATGGGGTTTAACCGTTGGCACATTGTCTGGCACGTTTTGCTGCCGGAGGCGCGGCCGGGCATTGTCAGCGGTTTTACCATCACGCTGGTGACGATGATCAACGCCTCGGCAATGGCCGGCGCCATCGGTGCCGGTGGGCTGGGGGATTTGGCCTATCGTTATGGCTACCAGCGCTTTGATACCCAGGTGATGTTGACGGTTATTGTGGTGCTGGTGGCGTTAGTCACACTGCTACAATTCTTCGGCGATCGCCTGTCGCGCCGGCTGAATCACCGCTGAAAGCCATCGGCGCTCCCAACGTGGAGCGCCGGATGCTTATCGATCCTGAGACCATTTGGCGCTGCTGACGTCAACCTTCACCGGCAACAGCCCGATCTGGGTGAATTTATCCGCCAGTACCTGCTGCTGCTGGAACACCTCTGGCGTCATCCGCTGCGCGCCGAACGGCATACGCGCCAACGCACGCCCCCAAATGGCGGCGTCCAGCCCGGTCGAATCAGACAAGATTTTTGCCGCTTCCTGCGGGTTTTTGTTGGCCCAGTCGCTCAATGTGGCGAGTTCATTAATCACCTGTTGCGCCGTATGCGGGTAAGTGTCGGCAAATTTTCGGCTGGCCAGATAGAAAGTGTAATGCGGTACCAACCCTTCTGCGTTTTTTACCAGCCGCGCTTTGGCGTTGGTTTCCACCTCGGCGTAGAACGGATCCCAAATCACCCAGGCATCGATGGCGCCCTGCTGGAAGGCGGCACGCGCATCGCTGGGCGGCAGGTAGACGGGAGTGATGTCTTTATAGGTTAAGCCGGCATCTTCCAGCGCGGTCACCAGCAGGTAGTTGACGTCTGAGCCCTTGTTCAGGCCGACGCGCTTGCCTTTCAAATCCGCCACGTTGTGGATGGGCGAGTTTTCCGGCACCACAATCGCTTCCGTTTTAGGGTTGGCCGGCGAGTGCGCCAGATACACCAGATCGGCCTTTGCCGCTTGGGCAAAGGTCGGCGGCGCATCGCCGGTGGCGGCCAGATCGATACTGCCGACGTTCAAGCCTTCCAGCATCTGTGGGCCGGCGGGGAATTCCACCCAGCGCACGGCGATCCCTTGCCGTTTGAAGTTTTCGTCCAATGTGCCGCGGTATTTCAACAGGGCAAAGATATTGGCTTTTTGATAGCCGATATTGATGGTTTTCGGCGCCTCCTCGGCAAACGCGGTTCCCGGTGCAGCGGCGCTGGCAAGCAGCAGTGTCAGGGCGAGCAAAGAAGCGCCCAATAGGTTCTGTTTCATCGTGTTATCTCATGGCTGGGGGAGAGTAGAGACGATAACAAAACACGCATATAGCAATTAAATAACTTAATTTAACTTGTTATTCATTTTTGTTTTATTTGGGGGGATCTGGCCGGGGGAAATCAGGCTGATGGTTCCCCACAAAAATGCAGACAGGCATAGCTGGATATGATCTACTTCGTGCGCCAACAAAAAGTAAAGGACCCCGCTATGCCTGTTACACAAGTCTGCCAGAAATTTCTTCAGAAATCTCTCTCAAATACCCATGCCTATCGTCGTGACGCCTTAATC
>NZ_BAABEM010000039.1:0-15785 GCF_039540155.1 Gibbsiella greigii | reverse complement strand
TTCGAGTATATTGAGATAGACTACAATTGGCACCGACGGCATAGTGCCAACGGCGGGCTAAGCCCTGTGCAATTTGAGGAAAGCAACCTCGCTTAAGGCTGTGTCCACCGTTGCTGGGCAAGATCATACCGGAACAAACGCCACGCAGCAGGCTTTTCTATGAGACCGAAAACACTGTAGACATTGGCAGCCAGCGCCACACTATAGTAAATAGTAAGCAGCCAACCCGGCATCCCGACTGACCCCCATGAATTCAGCGACCGACATGGAACCATCAGCCAGCATTCCCTCTGAAGTAGGATCTGAGAGACAAGATAAGTCTCGTTATCCCCACGGCTCCGACCAAGGCTGGCATGAGCAGCAAAATACCCAGCAGCAGATTTGAATGCTGTTTGCAGTGCGGTTAATCGCCCCCATATTGCAAGCCGCCGCCACATTCATCGTTAAATCCCCCGCCATCGCAAAATTCGTCTACAGTCTGCAAAGAAGGATATATCTCTGATTGTCCCGGCATCGATTTAAAGAAAGGATCACCTGCACAACCACATGACTAAAGAAACCGAACTGGCCAGCGCCAAACGCCTTCCACTGCTGCTGTTATGCGGCGCCGCGGGTATTTTTATCGCCACGGTGCTTTACCCGCTGTGGTTCCCTGCCAATGCCTGGATCGGCGCGCTGAAAGCCATCTCAGAGGCAGCGATGGTCGGCGCATTGGCCGACTGGTTTGCCGTTAGCGCACTGTTCCGCCGGGTGCCGATACCGCTGGTGGGCCGCCACACCGCCATTATCCCGCGCAACAAGAATCGCATTGCCGATAACCTGGCGTTGTTCGTGCAGGATAAATTTCTCAACACCAACGCCCTGCTGGCGCTCATCCGCCGCCACGATCCGGCGCAGATCATCGCCAACTGGCTCAGCACGCCGGCGAATGCCGCACAGTTCAGCGGCTATCTGCTGAAAATGATCCGCGGGTTTCTCGATCTGGCCGATGACCAACGCATTCAGGCATTTATGCGCAGCGCTATTCATAAGGCGATTGATAAGGTGGATTTATCGCAAACGTCAGCCATGTTGTTAGAGAGCCTGACCAAAAACAACCGCCACCAGGTGCTGCTGGATGACGCCATCCGCCAGCTGTTGCATCTGGTGAACAAGCCGGGAACGCACGCGTTTATCGCCCAGCAGGTCATCAGTTGGCTCAAGCGTGAACACCCCATCACCGAAAAAATGCTGCCGACCGACTGGGTGGGCGACAAAAGCGCCGAACTGGCCGCTAGCGCGGTGCAATCCATTCTTAATGATATCGAGCAAGATGGCGCGCACGAATTGCGCCAGGGCTTTAACCGCGCTGTGCAGCGGCTGATCGCGCAGTTGCGCAGCAGCCCGGAGATGCAACTGAAAGCCGAAGAGATCAAAGACTATCTGAAACAGGACGAGGCCCTAAACAGCTACATAAGCCAGCTATGGGGCGATCTGCGCGCCTGGCTGAAAGCGGATCTGGACAAAACCGACTCGGTATTGCACACCAGGGCCAGCGCCGCCGGGCAGTGGCTGGGGGAAGCATTGCAGCAAGATGCGGAACTGCGCGCTTCGCTGAATCAGCATATGGAAGAAGCGGCCACCCATGCCGCCCCGGAATTTTCGACGTTTTTAAGCCGCCATATCAGCGACACGGTAAAAAGCTGGGACGCGCGCGATATGTCGCACCAGGTGGAACTGAATATCGGCAAGGATTTACAGCGCATCCGCATCAACGGCACGGTGGTGGGCGGCGTGATCGGCCTGATATTGTATCTGTTATCGCAGCTTCCGGTGTTGATCGCCTGGGTGCGCGTGGGGCAGTGATGCTCTTGCGATTCTCGGCACGCCGCCGCACACATTATTTCGCCATGGCGCAGGGGTTAAGATCACGCCCCTGCGGTTCCCTACCCGGCGAATAACGGTGCTATTCCCCATCGCCAACGCATCCATTCCGCACAAAATCGCTCACCCTCCATCCTTACCTCTTTCCCAACTCTAAGTGAAAAACGGTCATATCCTCACAAACGGGCATCAACAGTCATAGTAATCTCTGAAGAATAGTTTTTTCATCGCAATCGCGCTTGGGCGCATTTTATGCCTGAAACGATTATTTTTGTGATTACAGTCACTATTAAACGTGCGGACTGTTATTTATTTCACTTCTTTTAACGACATTCATCAACTTTTAAACGGCAGTAAAAATGCCGGTCGACAGTTTCGGCTGGTGCACATTTTACACCGGCCGGATCTTCTAACTTATAGTCATCGGAGGTTGCTATGTTGCCGATTGAAAGACACCGCTTGATCGTGGAGGAATTAAATCTTCATGGCCGGGTACTGGTCACTGAACTGGTGAATCTTTGCCGGGTATCACAGGAAACGATTCGCCGCGATTTAACCCGCCTGGAGAAAAAGGGGTTATTACAACGCAGCCACGGCGGCGCGGTAGTGATGCGAAAACATGAGCGCAACCAGGCCGAAAAAAACAGTAATTTCAGCGAACATGAATTGGCTTTTCGTTTGCGGATGCATGAAAACACGCAGCAAAAAACGCAAATTGCCAAGCGGGCGCTCGATTTTATCAACCCAGGCGACTGTATTTTACTGGACAGCAGCACCACAAGCTGGTTTCTGGCGCGCCAGTTGCCGGATGTCGAGCTGACGGTGTTAACCAATTCGCTGCAGATCGTCCAGACGCTGGCGGCCAAAGAACGTATTCGCACCATTTGCCTGGGGGGAGAATACTCCTCGCATAACGAAGATTTTAACGGCGTGGTAGCGGAACAACCCTTAAAGGATTTTCTGATCAACAAAACGTTCTTTTCATGCAGCAGCCTGGGCAACGATGGATATTTACGTGCAGCAAATGAAAACAATGCCCATTTAAAGCAGCAGATGTTGTTGGCATCGGAAAGAAAATATTTATTGCTCGATGCGGGGAAATTCCTGCGCCCCTCATTCGCGCGTATCTGCCATTACCGTGACGTCGATTTTTTAATTACCGACAGTTTAAAAGATAAGGAGCTGCAACAGGAACTGGCATGGAACGGCGTGAATGTGATTGATTGCTCACAGCGCGCTAATGCTATGCAGTTAATGAATCATCAAAAGATATAGCGCCATGAAAATAAAATTTATCGCCAGTATTCCGCTGGCACAGTTATACCCCAAATAATTCGAGTTGCAGGACAAAAACGCAAAAGCGTTTTTGAACAGCGCTAGCGCTGGCCCCATAGGGGTGAGGCCGAATGGCCGAATCACGCGGCAACGCAGCGAATACCCAGGAGCTTACTGGAGTAAGTGACTGGGGTGAGCGACAAATCTGCCGGGAGCAGATTTGAACGCTGTTGGCAGCGGCCCCAAAGGGGCGAGGCCCAGGGATGGGCCGAGTAACCAAGCCAACACACCTGCAGCTTGAAGTATGACGGGTATAGCATCACCGGCCAAACCGAGGCTGTAATATGCAAGCATTCACACCGCAAACATTAATTACGCTGGAAAATTTATCCAAAACTTTTGGCGGTAACCGTGCGTTAAGCGATATTTCACTGTTCTTAATGGCGGGAGAGGTACATTGCCTGGCGGGCACCAACGGCTGTGGTAAAAGCACCTTAATTAAAGTCATCTCCGGCGTTCACGTTCCAGATGCCGCCAGCCAGATTACGCTCGGCAACGGTGAGCGTATTTCCCGCCTCACGCCCAAGCAGGCACGCGATTTCGGCATCCAAGTGATATATCAGGATCTGTCGCTGTTCCCTAACCTCACCGTGGCGGAAAACATCGCCTTCGAATATAACCTGGGCCACCTGCTGGGCTGGTACAGCGCGAAGAAGCTGAAAGCCTGCGCGCAACGCATTATTCATGAGCTGAAGTTCGAGCTGGATCTGGATGCGAAGGTCGCGGCGCTTTCCATCGCCCAGCGCCAGCAGGTGGCGATTTGCCGCGCGCTGGTGGCGGATGCCCGCTTGGTCATTATGGATGAGCCCACCGCCTCGCTCACCCGCACCGAGGTGAACCAGCTCCTGCGCACCGTGCGCTATCTGAAAGAGAAAAACATTTGCGTGGTATTTGTCAGCCACCGGCTGGATGAAGTGCTGGAGATTTCCGACCGGGTTACCGTGCTGCGCGACGGCCGCAAGATGGGCACCTGGCCGGCCAGCGACATGGACAGCCGCCGCCTCACCGAACTGATGACGGGCCTGAAACTCGACTACCACCTGAAAACGCCGACGCTGAACCCGCAGCGCAAGCTGCTTGAGGTGGAGAACCTGAGCCGTGAAGCGCAGTACCACGACGTCAACTTTTCCCTCTATGAAGGCGAAGTCCTGGGGCTGTGCGGGCTGTTGGGCTCCGGCCGCACCGAACTGGCGCTATCGCTGTTCGGCATGACCCGGCCAGACAGCGGCAAAATCTGGCTGGACAGCAAACCGGTGCGCTTTCGTAGCCACGAGGATGCGATCAAGGCCGGCATCGGCTATGTCTCTGAAGATCGCCTCACGCTGGGGCTGGTGCAGCAGCAGTCGGTCGCCGACAACATGGTGATCGCGATCCTCGATCAGCTACGCAACCGCTTCCACCTGATCGATGAATACCGCAAAAACAAGCTCATCCACAGTTGGATAAACCAACTGGGCGTGCGCGTGGCGGATCCGGAACACGCCATTTCCACGCTCTCCGGCGGCAATCAGCAAAAAATCGTGCTGGCGAAATGGGTGCTGACACAGCCTAAGATCCTGATCCTCGATTCCCCCACGGTCGGTGTAGACGTCGGCGCAAAGGCCAGTATCTACAGCCTGATACATCAGTTGGCGAAAGAAGGCCTGGCGATCCTCCTTATTTCGGACGAAGTGCCGGAGGTTTACTACAACTGCGACCGCATCCTTCATTTCCGTGACGGCACCATACACGCCGAATATCAACCGCAGCAGGTGGCGCAGCAGCAACTGGCGGAGGTGATCAATGCCTGATTTATCCTTACTCAAACCGAAATCCAGCCAGGGCTGGCTGGCGTGGGTGCTGTTGTTCTTTATCGTGCTGTTCTCGTTCGCCAGCGAACAGTTCCTGTCGTTGCAAAACCTGCTCGATCTGGCGGAAACCTACGCCGTCACCGGCATCTTCGCGCTGGGGCTGTTCGTGGTGCTGGTGACCGGGGGGATCGATATCTCCTTCGCCGCCGTGGCTTCGGTGGTGCAGTACATCATTGCGGCGCTGTTCGTGAATCTGGGCTTCGATAATGCCCCGCTGAGTATTCTGCTGGCGATCCTCTGTGGCACGCTGTTCGGCGTCATCAACGCGGTGCTGATCTACTGGCTGCGGATTGTGTCGATCATCATCACCATCAGTATGCAGGCGCTGCTGTTTGGCCTGCTGATGTGGATCACCGAAGGGCGCAGCCTCTATAACCTGCCGGAGTGGTGGGTCACGCTGCATAACGTGCTGCCATTTACCGTCAATGGACAGCCTTACCAGATCGGCCTGCCGCTCGCCATTATGCTGATCATCACCGTGATCACCTGGCTGCTGCTCAACAAAACCCACCTTGGCCGCCAGCTCTACGCCACGGGCGGCGATCAGGAATCCGCACGCCGCATCGGCATCCGGGTGGGGTTGATCCATATACTGGCCTATGGCTACCTGGGCGCGCTCGCCGCCATCGGCGGGCTGGTGCAGGTCTATCGCGTCGGCGAGGTGGTGCCCAACGCGCTGGTGGGCGGCGAGCTGGATGTACTGGCCGCCACCGTGCTGGGCGGCGCCAGCCTGATGGGCGGCAAAGGCAGCGTCACCGGCACGCTGATGGGCGTGTTCCTGATCGCCATATTGAAAAACGGCCTCAACCTGGTGGGCGTTTCCAGCTACTTCATGAACATCGTCATCGGCGTAGTGATTATGGTCGCCATCGCCGTCACCCACTACAAAAAACGCAAAGAGACCGACGTCAGCTTCGTCTGACCAGGGAGAACGCCATGAAAAGACTTCATTTTCTCAGCAGTGATAAAGCGCACCCTGGCCTGTTGCTGCTGATTGCCCTCGGCATCGTCGCCTTTAGCCTCTTGTTGCCCGGGCGGTTTTTAACCGGGACGACCTTTGTCAGCATGGCGTTTCAACTGCCGGAGCTGGGGCTACTGACGCTGGCGATGTTTATCGCCATTCTTAGCGGCGGCCTGAACCTGTGTATTATCGCCACCGCCAACCTGACGGCGCTGTTTATCGCCTGGGTACTGCTGACCTTCCTGCCGGCCGGCGCCGGTACCGGCCTGCAACTGTTGTGGCTGCTGCTGGCGCTGGCCGGGGCGGCGTTGATCGCCACGCTGATTGGGCTGATCACCGGGCTGATGGTGAGCCGCATCGGCGCGCACCCGATTCTGGTTACGCTGGCGACCATGATGACGGTCAACGGCATCGGCATCTGGCTGACGCGCGGCACTGCGGTGAGCGGCATGCCGGACGTGGTGCGGGCGCTGGGGGCGGATACCTTCCTGGGCATCCCGCTGCCGCTCTGGCTGTTCTTCTGCGCCAGCGGCGCGATGGCGCTGTTTTTGGGCAAAACCCGCGCCGGGAAATGCATCTATATGGGCGGCAGCAACATCAACGCCACCTGGTTCAGCGGCGTCAATACCCACCGTTTACTGATTCTGGTTTATGTCATTTCCAGCCTGCTGTGCGTGCTGGCCGGGCTGGTAATGATGGCGCGTTTCAACTCGGCGCGCATGGGCTATGGCGATTCCTACCTGCTGATTACCGTGCTGGCCATCATCCTGGGCGGCGCAGACCCGAACGGCGGGTTTGGCCGGGTTACCGGCGTGGTGCTGGCGCTGATTGCGCTGCAGATCCTCTCGACCGGCTTCAACCTGATGAACATCAGCCAGCACTTCAGCCTGGCGATGTGGGGCGCCGTGTTGATTGTGGTGCTGGGCCTGAAGTTCTGCAAAACCAAACTCCTTCACTCCCGCGCGGTGCGGCGCAGCACATTGCTTGCACGCCAGGCCGGCTTAACGAACAAAAAGGAAGTCTGATGCGTACCCTAATTTCGCCCTCATTAATGTGCATGAACCTAATGGAAATCAAGCAGCAACTGGCGGTGCTCAATACCCGCGCCGACTTCCTACACATCGACATCATGGACGGCCACTATGTGAAAAACATCACCCTGTCGCCCTTCTTTATCGAACAGATCCGGCCATTCACGCCGGTGACGATCGACGTGCACATGATGGTGGAAGAGCCGACCGATTTTATTGAGGCGGTGGCCAACGCCGGCGCGGACTACATCTGCCCACATGCCGAAACCATCAACAAAGACGCTTTCCGGGTGATTAATCAAATTCGGGCGTTGGGGAAAAAAGTGGGCGTGGTGCTCAACCCCGCCACCCCGGTCGCCTTTATTCAGCATTACATCCACCTGCTGGACAAAATCACCGTGATGACGGTCGATCCCGGCTACGCCGGCCAGCCGTTTATTGCGGAAATGGTGCAGAAAATCGCCGAACTGCGCGATCTCAAAACGCAGCACGGCTACCGCTATCTGATTGAGATCGACGGTTCGTGCAACCAGAAAACCTATCGCACGCTGCTGAACGCCGGGGCGGAAGTGCTGATTGTAGGCACGTCCGGGCTGTTTAACCTGCACGAAGATCTGGCTTCCGCCTGGTCTTTAATGATCGAAAACATCGAACAGGCGCGGGAGCCGGTATGACTGAAACCTGGCTGGGCATCGACATCGGCGGCACCAGTACCCGTTTATTAACCTTGCAAGGCGACGACGGCTGGGCGGGGTTTCGCAAATTGCCCACCGCCGGATGGGCGACCGCGCCGGATGCGCTGGCCGCGCTGGCGGAACTGATTGCCGCCGCCCAGGCCGAACGGCCGATTGCCGGCGTGATGCTTGGGCTGCCGGGGATCCTCAGCCGCGATCGCCGCCAGGTGGTTTCATTGCCGTTTATCCAGGCGCTGGACGGCATACCGGTGGCGGCGAATCTCAGCGAGATGATTGGCGCCCCGGTAGCGATGGATAAAGATGTTAACCACCTGATGCTGTGGGATCTGTTGCAACTGGACACGCTGCCGGATAACGCCGTCGGCTTTTACCTCGGCACCGGCATGGGCAACAGCCTGTGGCTAAACGGGCAGTTTTACCACGGCGAGCATGGCGGCTCGGGCGAAGTGGGCCATATTCCCTGGGCGGATAACGATCGCCCGTGCCCCTGCGGCAACCAGGGGTGCGCCGAGACGATCACCTCCGGGAGCTGGTTAAGCCATTGGGCGCATGAGCATTACCCCACCCTGCCAATATCGCAACTGTTTAGCCGCCACGGCGCACACCCGGCGTTGCAGCAGTTTGTTTCCCGGCTGGCCAAGGTGATCGCCAGCGAAATGAACATCCTGGATCCGGAGTATCTCATTCTCGGCGGCGGCGTGCTGGCGATGGCCGATTTCCCGCTGGCGCAGTTGCACCGCGAGATCGCCCGCCATTTGCGCCCGCCGGTAACGCGCGGCGGCCTGAAGATCATCAACAGCCATGCCACCGACCACACCGGCTGCCGGGGCGCCTGCCTGGCGGCGGCGCGTTATTTCAGGAGGGCATGATGAAAGGCAAAGTCTGCGTATTCGGCTCGTTTAACCTGGATATCGTTACTAAAATGTCACGCTTCCCGATGCCGGGGGAATCGCTGGTGGCGCACAGCACCATGATGGGGCCGGGCGGCAAAGGCTCCAACCAGGCCACGGCCGCGCTGCGCGCCGGCGCACGGGTGCATTACATCGGCAAAGTGGGCAACGACGATTTTGGGCTGTTTGCCCGCCGCCACCTGGAGAAGACGGGGTTCGATGCCATCACCCTGTTCACCTGCAAGGAAAAGCCCACCGGCAACGCGATGATTTTTGTGGCCGGGGATGATGCGGAGAACATGATTTCGGTTTACCCCGGCGCCAATCTGACGGTCAGCGCCGCCGAGGTGAAGCGATGCCAGCCCACGGTGGCCGCGGCCGATATCCTGTTGGTGCAGTTGGAAAATAACCTGAGCGCGATTCAGCGCATGGTCAATTGCGCCAGGCAAGTCGGCACTTATGTGATCGTCAACCCGGCGCCCTGGCAGAAGGTGAAAGACAGCTTTCTGGCACAAACCGATCTACTCACCCCCAACAGCACCGAGGCCGGCCAAATCACCGGGATTGCGATCACCGACCTGCCCTCTGCCCGGCAGGCGGCAAAAGCGCTGCACGCCAAGGGCGTGCGCCAGTTGATCATCACGCTGGGCATGCAAGGGGCGTTGCTATCAACCGGGCAACAGATGGCCCTGGTGCCGGTTTACCCGGCCCAGCCGGCAGACACTACCGGCGCCGGCGACGCGTTCAACGGCGCGCTGGCCGCGCGCCTGGCCGCCGGGGAAACATTGGAACAGGCGGCGCTGTTTGCCGCTGCCTACGCGGCGGTGTGCGTTGAGCGGCCCGGTGCGGCCGCCGCGATGCCGGCGTATGCCGAGGCGATCGCGCGGATGCAACAACACCCGGAACTGGGCATCACCGTACTGGCCGATGGCAGTGAAATGGCCGGCGCACCCGCGTCATTCTCTGGTTTTTAACGCAGTACCCTACATAGCGAAAAACGGAGCACAAAATGAAAAAGATAGCGGCAGTACTGATTTCCCTGGCGTTAAGCGGCTATGCATTCGCAAATGAGCCGCTGAAGATGGGGGTGGTAGTGAAAGTCGGCGGCACCCCTTGGTTCAACTCGATGGAAGAAGGCATTAAGAAAGAAGCGGCCAAGCAAGGGATCACCGCCTGGCAGGTGGGGCCGACGGCGCAGGATCCGGCGCTGCAGGTAAAAGCCATCGAAGATCTTATCACGCAGAAGGTCGATATTATCGGCGTGGTGCCGGTGGATCCGGCGGTGCTGGAGCCGGCGTTGAAGAAGGCGAAAGACGCCGGTATCAAAGTGATTGTGCATGAATCCCCGGCGCAGAAAAACGCCGACTGGGATTTTGAACTGGTGGACGCGAAAACCTTCGGCGAACGGCATATGCAGCTGATGGCGCAGTGTATGAAGGAACAGGGGCAGTACGCGATTATTGTCGGCAGCCTGACTATTCCGCTGCACCGTGAATGGGCGCAAGCGGCCATCGATTACCAGAAACAGCACTACCCGAAGATGCAGCAGGTGGGCGATCTGTACGGCACCGGGGAATCGCTGGATGACTCCATGCGGGTGACCAATGAACTGATGTCTAAATATCCCGATTTCAAAGGGATGATGGCCTTTGGCTCCCCTGGGCCGGTGGGCGCGGGCCGCGCCGTTGCCCGGCGCAATAAAAGCGACAGCGTTTGTGTGGTAGGCGCCTATAGCCCTGGACAAGCGGCGGCACTGGTGCGCAGCGGTGATATCAAGGGCGGCTATATCTGGAACCCGATGACCGCCGGGGAGATTTTCGTCCGTCTTGGAAAGATGGTGGCGGAGAACAAACCGATCGCGGAAGGCACTGAAATTGAAGGCATGGGCAAGATGCGGGTAGATACGACTAACCACACCCTGTACGGCGACAGCCTGGAGAGCCTGGATAAAGACAACCTGCCCAAACTGCTGAAAATGGGCCTGTAAGGAGAGACGGGTGATGGCCAGACGTAAAATTATTATCGATACCGATCCGGCAATCGGCATCCCAGGCACCGACGCCGACGATCCGATAGCGATTATGCTGGCGCTGCAGGATCCGCGCCTGGAGCTAATGGGCATTACGACGGTGTTTGGCAATTGCCCGCCGCTGCTTGGCGCACGCTGCGCAACGCGCATTTTGCAGGTGGCCGGGCGCACGGCGATCCCGGTGGCGGCCGGGATGGGCACACCGATGGGCGGAACACTGCCGGAGCTGTTGCAGCGCGCCTATGCAGGCCCGCGCGGGCGCGAAGGCAGCATTGCGCTCCCAGCGGCGGAATCTTCCCATTGCGGCCGGCACGCCAGCGAACTGATCATCGATCTGGTGCGGCAATACCCGGGGGAAATCACGCTGGTTTGCATCGGCGCCCACAGCAACCTGGCGCTGGCGCTGCTGAAAGCGCCGGACATCCAACCGTTGATTAAGGAAGTGGTGATGATGGCCGGCGCACTGGGGATGGATGCCACCTGGGGGCGCGGCAACATCACCCCGGTGGCGGAATGCAATATCTGGTTTGATCCGCAGGCTGCGGATATTGTGTTCCGTTCCGGCATCCCGCTGACGATGGTGAGCCTTGATGTCACCAATACCGCCACCGGCTTGGTGCTGACGCGTGAACATCTGCAGGATATCGCGCAGGATAAACCACTGACCGCCTTATTTAAGCAGGTTTGCGCAACCTACTTCGAAGCGCCGATGTTCGACTGGTCGGAAGGCTGTGTGCTTTATGATCCGCTGGCGGTGGCCGTGGCGGCCGATGCCAGCGTTGGACGTTTCGAAGAGATGGCGATTGGCATTGAAACCGCGGGCCGGCTAACGCTGGGGCAAACCGTGCCGCTTCGCGACACATCGCCCAATGTGCGGGTGTGCACGCACATCGACGGGCAGAAAATCGTCCGTGATATCGTGGCGCAAATCGTCGGCTGATGGGCGGTTAGTGGGTGATGTTTGGTAGGTTAAGGCCTGATGTTTCTCTGGAATGTCGGGCCTTTTTTGATGGGGGATTACCCGCCTAAGTGAGTAAACTCTCAACCAGAGGTCGCTCACATGACAAAATCCGTATCAACCAGCAAGAAACCCCGTAAGCGACATACGCCTGAATTTCGTCAGGAAGCGCTTAAACTGGCTGAGCATATCGGGGTTGCCGCCGCAGCTCGCCAGCTCGGCCTGTATGAGTTGCAACTGTACGCCTGGCACAGTAAACAACAGCAACAACTGACTGGGAACGCGGGAAGAAGTCCGCAGTGATATTTTTGATTACGTCGAAATGTTTTATAACAGTAAGCCTCGGCATGGCTCGAGTGATCAGATGTCACCGACGGAATATGAACATCAATATTATCAACGGCTCGGAAGTATCTAGATTATCCGTGATCCGTGGCGATTCAGGATGCAAATATTTCTACCTGTCCAACACGCCATTACCGAAGATGGCGAGTGGGTTACAGTCAGAGAATTGCCCGTTGATTACATGGGTCAACTGAAATGCGATAGCTGCCATGCCAACGTGGTGGTTATCGAGAATAAATCAGGTGAGGAGGAATTTGTTCACTCTCGCCATACCTGCAGGAAATAACTAAAACCCGACGTTGTCGTTACGCGATTCGAACTCCGACTCCGGTACGCTCGCCGGGTACAGGGGCGGTAATGGCGAGGCAGATAAAAGTAGCCACATCCATAACCCCCCATTCCCCCACTTGACCTCTGGATACTGCGGATCAGAACATGTAGTAAGAAAATGGCGTTGTACATGGTGTGAACATCGCTACTAAGGAATTAAGCAGTGTCCACAATGTGGTGAGTGGACATACAGGCTTGAGATTAACGAATGACAAGGCTAATTAACTCAATGAGTTGCAACTATGGGCTAGATATCCTCCCTCAACCTTGATCAGGTAGTATTTTACGAGCAAAATCGAAATTATTTACCTGATAGTGAAATCAATGGATTCCATCAAAACCCTGCAACAGGCAGTTACTAACATCACGATCTGGCGCAAAGGCGAGCAGCGTGCACCACATAAGCCATTGCTGCTGTTATATGTATTAGCGGGGTATCAGAACGGCCATGGGCGCCTGTTTGATTACGGTTCAGAAGTCAGAGACAACCTGCATAGCCTGTTGGAACGGTTTGGACCACAACGCGCCCAATACCGACCTGATATGCCCTTCTGGCGTTTGCAGGGTGATGGATTTTGGGAACTGCAAAATGCGGAACGTTGTTCCACATCAGGTAGTAGTAGACAGCCACCTGCAAGAGAATTAGTTGAACATCATGTTGCAGGTGGTTTTGACGAGCAGCATTACACTCTTTTGATAAAGAGTAAGAACCTGATTAACTCTATGGCTCAGCAAATCCTCGAAGCACACTTTACCGAAAGCATTCAGGAAGAACTCGCCGAGGAGTTGGGATTTAATATCCTGCAAATCCGTAAACAGCGCGATCCCTTGTTTCGGCAGCAGGTGCTGCGGGCCTACAATTATGAATGCGCTATCTGTGGGTTCAATATGCGACATGACAATTCTTCCATAGCCCTGGAAGCAGCTCATATCAAATGGAAGCAGCATGGAGGGCCATGTGAGATCGCGAATGGTTTAGCGCTCTGTGCAATCCATCATAAAGCCTTTGATAAAGGCGCTATTGGGGTGGATGAAAATATGCGAGTTCAAATATCTTCCGCTGTAAATGGCAATAGCATTGTATCCAGACTCTTTTGGGACTTCTCAGGAGCTCAAATCCAACTCCCAATGCAGAAAGAGAATTATCCGCAAGCTAATTTTATTGCGTGGCATACACGAGAAATTTTCAGGAAGTAACACACATACAATTTGGTGGTGATAAATATGTCGTTTCCTAGTTATAAAGAGATAGAAATCCCCTTACTTTTAAATATCTATAATCGGGGGGGAGAAGTAAGCTCTTCCTCATGTTATGAACCGTTGGGGAAGGAGTTTGGCCTTACAAACGAAGAAATGAGCATGTTACTTCCTGATGATAGCAACCGCCCCCAATGGAACAACATGGTCCAATGGGCGAGAAAAAAGCTTGTTGACTACAAGTACCTTCATAATGCAAAAGAATCAGGTCTTGGCATCTGGAAACTCACACAAGATGGCATCAAAAAAGCAGAATCGCTTTCCACCAGATTGGAAATCGATTATCCAGATGATGTTCCGGAAACCTTTTATGAAGGTGCCGTAAAACAGATCAAAGTTAACAAATACGAACGTAGTAAAACAGCAAGAGACAAATGCATAGATCATTACGGCTGTCAGTGTAGCGTGTGCAATATGGACTTTGAGAAAACGTATGGTGAAACCGGTAAGGACTATATTCACGTCCACCATATTATTCCCCTCTCTGATATTGGAGAGCGCTACAAACTCGACCCCGTAAAAGACCTTCGCCCTGTCTGCCCCAATTGCCATGCAATGATCCACAGACAAAAACCATCACTCACTATTGAGGAATTGAAAACCTTAATGAAAAAAGTAAAAAAATAGAAAAGAGTGGGGATTGCCACGCGGGGCCGCTGGGTGATTGAGGGTGACCTGTCCAGCTACTTCGACACTGTACATCATCGACTGCTGATGAAAGCCGTGCGTCGCAGGAGCAGTGACGCACGTTTCATGGCTCTGCTGTGAAGAATTGGTCTTATTGACGGGCTGGTAAGACGCGACTTACGTCGATTCGGCGCAGGCCATGAGTCTGGGTTTGTTTATCACCACGCCAGGCGTATGATCGGCTCTAGCCTGGCTGCCACGGGACTGGTGTGGTTGGCGGTACCGGTTTTTCTTGAGCCGAAGTATGTGTTGATGCCTGGAGCTGGTGGTATCCGCGGCGGGTGGGGCGTTCAAAAAATATATGTGAGCGCCCCATCATCGATAAATCATTCAGATGAATTATTATATTGGGTCTGGAGTATCTTATTTAACAATTTACATTCTTCAGGCCAAGGTATCATTCGCCCAAAAGAAATAAAGAACAGGAACATAACTACAGCAACTGAATATAATATCAAATGTCCCCAAACAGGAATTTGCTCATATCTGTAAGTAGATAAGATTAAAGATAAAATGGCAATCGATAGAAACTGAAAAGAAAATAAACCATACATACTGTTCTCAAACCAGAAAGAGAATCCTTTCTTAAATACAAGAGCTCCATCTTTAATCAGCAAAAACGTTCTAAATTTTTTAAAGAAACCGACAGGTATTGACTCTCTATTCTCAACCAGTAGCCGCAAAACAATTTTTTGCCTGGCGACATCTGCAATGCTTGTCATACGATATCCAATTATCCTTGTAATTTCATCTTGTATGCAAGCACTGACTTCATCCGGGAGCTTGTGGCTATCCAGAAGATGCTGTAATTCATTTAATTTAGAATTCCTGACATCGTTAACAAATGCGATAATCTCCCGTATTTTCCAGATAACAAGAGCCAATGGACCAGCAATAAAAATAAAGAGAAGAATCTGCTTTACTTCCAGTGTCCCACTTGACACTGCTGCAGTGATCCATCCATTCACTATATCAAGTATTTTACCCATAATATATCCCCCTAAGAAATGAGACTACATATAAGCATAAAACAGTACAACATAAACTTGGTAACCGTATTTTCAATTTCTTGCTGAAATCTTCTTTCGGATCGTTGCATGGTAATTAATAAACCAGAACTAAAGAAAAGCCGCTTATGCAAGCAATCACGACATTTATCGCCAGCCTGTTTGTAACCAGTTCCGCTCCCCCTCTGTCAGGATAGATGGCACCCCTATCGAAAAAACTAATGACAAGATGGGACCAGATCGTGAAGCATATTTCACCAGAACGTAAATCAGCCGCACTGGCTAAACTACTGCCGCCCTACAACATGACCGCCACCGCAGTTGCACAGATGGAAGGGATATCAGAAGCTACCCTCTATGACTGGCGTAACAAGGCGAAAGCAGAGGGAATACCGGTGCCGGGTGCAGACAAAACCACAGATGAAGTGGTCAACTAAAACTGGCCACCGCTTTAGAGTTTTTCCAGTATCGGTTTTCCGATTCGTTTGGTGGTAACCCACCGTTATATTCGTGTGGCCTGAGTGCACTGTAATACCCAACGATATAG
>NZ_BAABEM010000038.1:0-3289 GCF_039540155.1 Gibbsiella greigii | reverse complement strand
TGCTGGCGAAACTCCGGGGTATATTGATTACGGGATGTCTTCTTCACAGATTTTGCTTGCGTCATGGTTCACCTTGTTAACGATTTTACTCGCTTAACAGCGTGTCCACTATTCGTGGGTAGGATCATCATGAGTCAGCCCCCCCAAGCATTACGACACCTGAAGGTCAGCTATGTCAGCCGCTGCCACGCCGACCGCAATGATATGACGCGCTATTACAGCCGCCGCCCCAGCCTGCACCTTAAGCGCCACTGGCTGGAAGGAGGCAGGATTTGGGACTGATACCCCGGTGATTGTCACCGTTGAGCACGGCCAGTTGCTGATCCGCATTGTGGCTGAATGACAGACAAAAAAATCCCGGCCTGTTTTAGGGGCGAGATTTGGTCTTTATTGCAATAACCTGAGTAGTTCATTGATTAGTTCGGAAGCATCATGTTTATAGTCTGATTCCCAGCGAGTTTGCCAGTCCATAGAACGTCCTTCATTTTCCCATTCGGATAAGGCAAGTGCGTTAACGATTTCCAGCTCAAACCATATCTGCCGGTAATCTTCCCTGCTTTGTCCATCCTCAAAAAGCTCACTCAACTGAGGCAGATCTTCCGCATAACTGACGAACTTTGCAAAGCTAACAACGTCATTTAGCGAGCTAAACGCATATTCACAGATAGCATTCTTTTTATTTGTCGCCATATTTAACCGTTACCACTCTTCCAGATTCATTCGTTACCACAGACACTTTACTTTCAGGATCAAAATGTACTGTTGTTCCACCTCGGCTGGATGTCGATTTCCCATTCTTAATCGTATTTTCGACAACAGAAGGGGTTATTCCTCGATCCTGCATTCTGTCTAAGGCATGTCCTGAATATTCCCGATTACTTATTGTACCTGGTTGATTTCTGACAGGTTGATTGGCCAGTTCGTTAGCCAGAGCCTGCAACTGTTTTTCGCCCATAAAGTAACCTGCTTTTGATGTTGTATTGAACATATCAAAATCAGGCAATTACACAAATTTATGTACAGGATCCTATAACGATTTTATCGTGACACGGAATTCTGAGCGCTCTCCTTTTGAAGCTTAGAAGCAGCAACCCCGGCCACTTGAACTAGCCGGGGTTGAATGACTACTCTTTCGATGGAGGTTGCTTTTCTTTACGTGCTTTCATGCTAGACAGGACCCAAGCACCTACACCAAGTGGAATCCCTCCAGATAACCCTACTTTTAAAGAGTAGATTACATCCGTTAAGTCAAAACTAAGTCCTCCGTACTTGTAATAAACAAGTACAGCAACTGCTAACCTTATTAATAAAGTAGTTACGAACAGTGAAGTAATCGTAGCTGCGACAAGTATAAATAGGAGGTATATGCCAACGGTTGTAGGCCTCATTTCTTACCCCCGTCGTTAGTTAATTTATCTTGAACAGCACTACCAGCAACTTCTGAACTAACGGCACCAGAACCAGCACCGATGATTTCAGCAACAGAATCAGATACTACGGGCTTCACTTTATCCGTGACAACTTTACCGGTTCCCGCACCTATGGCAGTACCTACTGCAGCTCCTGCCATTGCACTAGCAGGATCTTCACCCTTGATTGTGCTGCCAACATAAGCCCCGCCAATGCTAAGTCCCTCTGTCACAGCAAAACCTTTCCCCTGCGTCAACGCCCCGGTTCCTATCGCGATCAGTGCATCAGTATAGCTAAAGGGTTTATCGCCATTCACCGTGAGCTGTGTACTGATATTCGCCGCTCCACCAATAGCCCCGCCGGTTGCTGCCGCACCAGCCCCCACCGCTGACCCCGTCCCCATTGTGGCAGCAGTGCTCATTAACAGCGCCCATTTCTTCACCAGTTCTGTCGCTGGTTGCGGTGCGCCTGTGCCAACTCCCTTCGTCAAGTCACTTTGTGCCTGTGCTATCTCTGCCGCTGTCGCGCCATTTTTCGCCATAAACTGCCCCAACGAAGAAGCAGCCTGACCGGCATTCATCATCCCACTAGGCAGACTCAGATAGTTATTCTCAACAGCAAGGATTATTTAAGATTCTTTCTACATTTTAGGTAATATGAAAACCATATTCCTGCACCTATCCATCCACCACCCAATACACCGATCTTGCTATAGTGTATAACCTGTTGAAAAGTTATTGGATGTGATAAAACGAGCCATATCGTGATTACCACACCAACAGCACATACAACTGCATAAGTGATGATTAAAAACAAAAGGAATAAGAGGGGGTGTTTCACTTATTACCTCCTTGAACTTCCTTTTGAGCAGCGTTACTAGCAGCCTCTGACATTAAAGAACCAACACTACCGCCAGACATCCCAGGAATTGGGCTCATTGCCCCACCTTTCAATAAATAACCAGGACCAAAGGAATTCTCGGTATATTTTAAAGCATTCTTGCTGGCTTCCATTCCAAAGTAGTTTTTAATGTACTGAGTTTCTAATTTATTGGTAATGGCAGAACCGATACCATAACCTACTCCAGTACCTACCATGCTACCCATTACAGCCGCTTGACTATCTTGTCCTGTGATTTGGTTAGTCGCATAAGCACTACCCGCACCAATAAGTTGGTTTGAATAATAAGACTTACCAGTGGTTGCCGCACCAGTTAGCCCAGAAAATCCAAAGCTTACATAATCAAATTTATCTCCGGTATTTCCACTAGAGATTTGTACCAGACCATTCGCGCCATAACTTAAAGCTCCACCAACTAATTTATCACTCATCGTTGTTGACGATGTAAATAACGATCTCCCCCCCGCAACCAATCCCCAGAAATTTTCGGGCTCACCAATAAACGCCAAAGCTCGATCACCATTAGTGGTATTACTATTAATATAATTCAGGTCATAACGGTTATTGGCTGCAACATAATCCCTTACATCCCGGTTATCCAACGAACCGTATAGCCAATCAGGCCTGTCAGCAGCAGACAACCCGCCTTCAACATTCCATTTAGTTTCACCACTCAGAACAACCAGTGGATCTTTCGCCAGCGCCTGTTGCAACTCTTCACGATTTTCCCTATTTAACGAGTCGTATTTACGAATAACCGCATCACAGTCGTCACCGGAAGCTTTGCAAGCCGTCATTTCCTTGTCAAAAGCGCGGGCTTCATCAAAGCTCAAATAGTTATTCTCAACGGCAGTCTTCCCGGCCTGTGCTGCCGTTAACGTATCCGCGTTACTTTCTCCAATCAACCCTCCTGCCAGCCCTGCCGCCAGTGTGCCCAACATGCTGATTGTCTGCTTCTCGCTTTCGCTCAGTTCGCTGG
>NZ_BAABEM010000037.1:0-1609 GCF_039540155.1 Gibbsiella greigii | reverse complement strand
GCGGGCATGGCGCCACCGCTGATGCGCAATGCATCATTGGATAAAATACGCCCCTGGCGATTATCCAGTGCGGCCAGCTGTGACAGGGCCAGAGTGCCCGCGCTCTGCACGCGCCCGGCGCTATTATTCAGCGTTTGCGCGCTCACGTCGGCCTGCGTGGTGCCCATCAACAGGCCGCCGTCTTGGTTGTTCAACTGCCCGGCAGACACCGCCAATGCGCCCTGGCTGCTGATTATCCCCTGGTGACTGTTATCGATATTTTCGCCGTTGAGCATCAGCGCCTGGCTGGAAACCAATTGCCCTGCCTGGTTATCCATGCGGCTGCCGTTCAGCGTGAGGGCGCCGCCGCTGTGGATTTTACCCTGCTGGTTATTGAGATAGTTGAAATGATAATCGCCCGCCCCCTGGCCGATCACGGTGCCCGCCAGGTTATCAAACTGGTCGGCGGTCAGTTGGATCGTACCCTGGCTGCTAATCACGCCCTGGGTGTTCAGCAGCCGTGCAGCGCTGATCTGCACCCCTTCACCGCTTTGCACGTTGCCCTGGCGGTTATCCAACAGGTCGCTCAGAGTCAATTGCAGCTGTTGCTGGCTGTAGAGCAGGCCGTTTTGCGGGTTATCGATGCCCTGCGCCCGGATCTGTAGCTGTTCGCCCGCCAGCAGTTGCCCGCCCTCATTGTGCAACACGCCGGCCAGGGCCGCGTCCGTTTGCCCCTGTAACCACAAGCGCGCTTGTGCGCTGATTTTTCCGCCCTGGTTGTACACGTCCTGAAGGATCTGCAATACCACACTGCCGGCAGACTGCACTACGCCGTACTGGTTATTCCAGCGCGTGGCGGTCAGGCTGGCATCCTGCTGGCTAACGACCTCGCCCTGCTGGTTATCGATATGCTGGCTGACCGCCGTTAACGTTCCCTGGCTGCCAATCCAACCTTCCGCATTCAGGATATTCTCCGCCAGCAAGCGCTGCGCCTGCTGGCTGAAAATAGTGCCATTGCGGTTATCCAACACGCCGGTGAAGTGCATATCCAGCGTATCCAGCGCCTGGATCGCCCCCTGCGTATTGAGCAGTTCGCGCGCGCGTATCGTGCCGCTACCGCCGCTGGCCAGCTTTCCACCCTGATTGTCCCAGGCCCCGGAAAGGTGCAATGCCAACGCCTGCTGGCTTTGCACCAGCCCCTGTTGCCGATTGTTCAACTGCCCGCCATTGAGTGACAGCGCTGCGCCGCTGAGCAGTTTGCCTGCATCATTATTGAACAGGCTGAGTGCGCCGCCCTGCCAATGGAGATCCTGCTGCGCCGTCAGGGTACCCGCCTGATTATTGATGTTACCGGCGGTGTTGATGGCCAGCTCACCGCCCGATTGCAGCCGGCCTGCGGCATTATCCAGGCTGCCCGCCGCAATGCTGGCCTGTTGCCCGCCCAGCGCGGTGCCTTTGCGGTTATCCCAATGGCCTGCGGTCGTCACCGCCAGCACGTCGCCGGCTTCCATCAGCCCTTGCTGATTGTCGATCGCCTCCTGGGCATCAAGCTGCAGCCGCCCCTGGCTCACCATCTGCCCCCCGGCATTATTCAGCGCCTGTGCCGCAAGCTGAAGATGCTGGCCGCGGA
>NZ_BAABEM010000036.1:0-1535 GCF_039540155.1 Gibbsiella greigii | reverse complement strand
TAGGCATTCTGGCTGCTGCTCAGAAAACCTTTACTGCTGCTACTGCCCTGCTGCATCAGGTGCTGTTCATCCCGGCTGGCGTTGAGAGAAATATCCCCGGCCGCGTTAAGCCCAATCGTGCCGGCCTCACTTTGCAGCGTGCTGCCCTGGAGGGTGATATCCCCCTGTTTCGCGACGACCGTCACGCCGTCTTTGGCGCTGAACACGCTGCCAAGCGCGGTATCGTTGGCGCTTTCGGTTTGGCGCTGGCTTTGCGTAGCGCCCACCTGGTTTTGCTCGCTGTCGCTCTCCGCCAACCGCTGGCGCGCCTCCTTGAGGGTTACCTGTTGTGCGCTCAGGCCAATGCTGCCTGCCGCGCTGTCCACCTGCGCGCCTTCGGCGATAACGTTGCCGCCGGCCACCAGCGTCACACCGTTGTCACCGCTGAGCGCACTGGTGTGCAGAGTCTCTTCCCGGCGGCTATTGCTCACCGTTGAGGTGCTGCTGTTGGCATGCAGTTGGGTATCATGGGTGGTGGTATCAGCCAGTAATGCCACATTGCCGCCGGCCCGCAGTTGCGTTTCCCCACCGGCGGCGGCCTGGCTACCCTGCAGGGTGAG
Organism: Gibbsiella greigii; assembly: GCF_039540155.1. Taxonomy (NCBI): domain Bacteria; kingdom Pseudomonadati; phylum Pseudomonadota; class Gammaproteobacteria; order Enterobacterales; family Yersiniaceae; genus Gibbsiella; species Gibbsiella greigii. The sequence continues at coordinate 936 of NZ_BAABEM010000036.1, read as the reverse complement.
ATCCTGGCCCGCCGTCAGGCTGAGGTTGCCGCCGGCATTCAGGCTGCTGCCCAAAACCTGCTGCCATTCACCGCTCACCTGGGCCAGGCGTTCACCGGCGGCTTCCAGCCCGGCGCTGGTGCGGTTGCCCATCGCGCCGGCAATCACGTTCAGTTCCGCCGTCGTGCTGCTACGGGCCGTGGTGATGTTCAGATTATTGCTGGCGCTAAGGCTGAGGTTCTCGCTGGCGGTGAGGCTCGCCCCCTGCAAACGGATATCGCCGCCGCTCAGGCTAAGCTCACGCGCCTGCATGCTTGCCTGGCGCAGCGCATCCTGCAGGTTGGTGCTCAGGCCGATGCTGTCTGCCTGCACATTGAGGGTATCAGCACGGATGTCGCCCCCCAGATGCAGGAACTGGTCGCTATCAATACTTAACGCCTGATCGGCAAACAGGTTAGCCGCGTTGCTGAGGCTGCCGGTTGACAGCTGCAGATTGCCGCCCGCGATCACCGCGCCATCACCGGTGATGCGCACCGTGCTGTTGGCCAGATAGACTTGCGGCACCCACACGGTCTGCGGCCCCGTGGCCGTCTCAACCGTTTCGCTCACCAGCCAGACGATATCCTGCTGTAATGCGGCAATCTGTGACGGCGTGAGGGCCACGCCGGGCACCAGATGGAAATCTTCCGCCACCGTGATCGCGTTATTCATCAGGGCCTGATATTGCGCCATGGCATCAAAGCCCTGCAATGAGGGGCGCCCGGTCAACGCCAGTAGCTGTTCACGCACCACCCGCTGTTCGTAGTAACCATCCCCCAGGCGCTTATGCACCTGGCCGGGATCATAACCGACCTGCTGCAACAGATAATCGCTGCTCAGGAACTGGCTTCTGTCGGTAAAGCGTGAGTCAGTCACCACCAGGAAAGCGCTCTCTGCCGCAGTTTGCTGGCGGAACAG
>NZ_BAABEM010000035.1:0-1407 GCF_039540155.1 Gibbsiella greigii | reverse complement strand
GCTTTCGCAGCACCAGTATCGCTGCCGCCTCCGCCAGGGCTAATGAGATGGTCACCCCCACCCTGTAGGCGGTACGCTGGCAGGGTGTTTTTCTTTCTGGAGAGGCCATCATGAAAAATGTTGAGCTTATTGGTATTGATCTCGGCAAACACTCTTTCCACATCCACTGCCAAGATAAGTCTGGCAAAGAACTTCTACGCAAAAAGTTTACTCGCACCAAGTTAATGCAGTTTCTGGCGGTATGCCCATCCTCGACGGTTGTGATGGAAGCCTGTGCCGGTGCACACTTTATGGCACGACGCATCAACGAGATAGGACATGAAGCAAAGCTTATCTCCCCGCAATTTGTCCGCCCGTTTGTTAAGGGTAATAAGAATGATTTTGTTGATGCAGAGGCAATATGTGAAGCCGCTTCGCGGCCATCAATGCGTTTTGTCCAGCCGAGAACAGAAGTTCAGCAGGCAATGAGGGCGCTGCACCGGGTCAGAGAATCATTTATTAGAGATAAGGTGAAAACCACTAACCAGATCCACGGTTTTTTACTGGAATTTGGAATCAGTCTACCAATAGGTGGCGCAGCAATTAAACGACTATCGTTGGTATTGGCGGAACACGAAATTCCCGAATACCTGAACAGTATGCTGATGAAATTACATGCCCATTACCTCTATCTTGTTGAGCAGATAACAGAGCTGGAATCAGAGCTAAACCAGTCAATCAAAGTTGATGATATCGCTCAACGCATTATGACGATACCGGGTGTTGGGCCAATCACTGCCAGCCTTCTTTCTTCCCAGCTCGGGGATGGTAAACAGTTTTCATGCAGTAGGGACTTTGCGGCTTCCACAGGACTTGTACCCCGGCAATACAGCACAGGTGGAAGATCAACGCTGCTGGGAATTAGCAAGCGAGGAGACAAAAATTTGCGCCGTCTGTTGGTTCAGTGTGCACGCTCGTTCATGATGCGGCTGGAGAACCAGCAGGGCAGACTTGCCGAATGGGTTCGGGCTCAACTCAATAATAAGCATTCAAATGTTGTTACCTGCGCCCTTGCAAACAAGCTGGCCCGTATAGCATGGGCAATCACCACAAATCGCAATGAATATCAGGCCTGACACATGAATATATGAATCAATAGGTTGATTATTAAGTAGTTAAACGTTAGTTACCCATCTGGTTTTGCGAAGACTGATTATTGATGACATGAACGGCATATCGGCCTGATGAGAAACCTTATAAAGAAAATGGCTCACTGAAGCCGAAGGGCTTTTTAGGTTCACCAGGCGCGGAACTCATCGTGGCGCGGGCATCATTGCCCATAGTGACGCCGGATAGATTTAAGCAAGCCCATCATTAATCAAAAATCAGTGTTGCAAAAATGGGGGTGACCATAGATTTTTCCTTACG
>NZ_BAABEM010000034.1:0-1381 GCF_039540155.1 Gibbsiella greigii | reverse complement strand
GCGTTGACGGCAGGCAACGATATTACGCTCGGGACGGTGGAAAATCACTACCAGGCCAGCGCGGCCAGCCAAAGCAAGAAATCCGGCTTTTCCGGCACCGGCGGCATTGGCTTCAGCTACGGCACAAACAGCCTGAAAATCACCGACAGCGAAAATACCGTCAGCCAGGTCGGCAGCACGGTCGGCAGCACCCAGGGGAATGTCACGCTGAATGCGGGGAACCGTGTGACGGTACACGGTTCCGACGTGCTGGCGGCGAAGGACATCAACCTGACCGGAAAAGACGTCGATATTCTGGCGGCCGAAAATCAGAGCAGCCAGACCCACAGCCTGGAGCAGAAACAAAGCGGGCTGACGCTGGCGTTGTCCGGCTCGGTGGGCAGTGCGGCGAACACGGCGGTTACCACGGCCAATCAGGCCGGTAAAGAAAGCAGTGGCCGTTTGGCCACGCTGCAGGGCATGAAAGCGGCCTTAAGTGGGGTGGAAGCGGCGCAGGGCGGCGTGCTGGCGACGACGGATGCCCAAAATCAGAACGCCATCGGCGTGAGCCTTTCCTATGGCAGCCAGTCGTTCAAATCCGAGCAGGCCAGCAGCCAGACCCAGAGCCAGGGCAGTACCCTGACGGCGGGCAACAGCTTGAATATTCACGCCACCGGCAGCGATATCAACGTGCAGGGCAGCCAACTGCAGGCCGGGAAAGACATGACGCTGAATGCGGCGCGGGACGTGAATCTGGTGTCTGCCGAGAACAGCCAGCAGCTTGAGGGCAAAAACGAGAGCAAGGGGGGCAGTATCGGCGTGGGGATCGGCGCCGGGCAAGGGGGCTGGGGTATCAGCGTGTCGGCCAGCGTGAACAAGGGCACGGGCAGCGAAAGCGGCAATGGCCTGACCCATACCGAAACCACGCTCAACGCCGGCAATCATCTGACCATCACCAGCGGGCGTGACACTACCCTGACCGGCGCACAGGTGAGCGGCGATAAAGTGACGATGGATGTGGGGCGCAACCTGACGTTAACCAGCGAGCAGGACAGCGACAACTACGACGCGAAGCAGCAGAATGCCAGCGCTGGCGGGAGTTTCACCTTTGGCTCGATGAGCGGTTCGGGCAGCGTGAACCTGGGCCGGGACAAGATGCACAGCAACTATGACAGCGTGCAGGAGCAGACGGGTATCTTTGCGGGCCAGGGGGGCGTTGATATCACGGTGGGTGAGCACACGCAGTTGAACGGTGCGGTGATAGGTTCGACGGCCAGTGCGGACAAGAATACACTGGATACCGGCACGCTGGGGTTCAGCGATATCGAAAACAAGGCGGACTACCAGGTGGAACACCAGAGCGTGGGTATCAGCTCGGGCGGTAGCATCGGCGGGCAGTTCG
>NZ_BAABEM010000033.1:0-1219 GCF_039540155.1 Gibbsiella greigii | reverse complement strand
GCATCTCGGCTTTATATTCATCCGAGTTGCGCAGCATCGCCATATACTCTTTACGCTCTTCCTCGCTGGCATTCTCTTTCAGAGGGCCCCATTTAGCCTGCGCCGCCTTCAACCCGTTGATATCCCCTTGCGTCTTGGCAATATCGGCGACCTGATTCCCAATCTCCCCTATCAGTTGCGCTTCCCTTAACCGGTTCTGCTCTTTCTCCTTATCAAATATCGGGCTTAACGTCTGGTTGGCGTGCTCAACATCCCGGCTCAGGTCGGCCACATCTTGCTGTTGGTTCACCGGGTCGCGAATGATAATCGTGCCTTCACTCACCGCCGACTGCGTGGTCGAACGCGCGCTGCCGCTGCCGTTCACTCCGGTCAGCAGGCCATTCGCCATATTCCCCGCGAACTGCCCACCGATGCTACCGCCCGAGCTGATACCCACGCTCTGGTGTTCCACCTGGTAGTCCGCCTTGTTCTCGATATCGCTGAACCCCAGCGTGCCGGTATCCAGTGTATTCTTGTCCGCACTGGCCGTCGAACCTATCACCGCACCGTTCAACTGCGTATGCTCACCCACCGTGATATCAACGCCCCCCTGGCCCGCAAAGATACCCGTCTGCTCCTGCACGCTGTCGTAGTTGTCGCTGTCCTGCTCGCTAATCAACCATGTCAGCCATTTACTTGCTGCTTTCATTACGCTTTCCCTGCGTTATTTTCCCACGGATTTTAACAGCCTTGTCGCTCCTGTCATTACCGGTTTTCCATCAGCGATGCTTCCCTAGGCGCGGACTGGCGAACAGGGATCGGCGCCCCACCTTAGACACACCGATCAGGCTGGCTAAGGTGCTGCAGTCTCGCTGAATGGGTTGGTGTTTGATGACCACGAGCGAGGCCCGTCTGAAGATTTGGCGCTGCAGTTTGAGGCGGTCAGCGGGATGCCTGAAGAAGAGCGCCATATTATCAAGGCGTTACCGGGTGAGATGATACTGAAGTACCAGACTAAACAGATTACTGAACGCAGTTAGGACAGGCGGCAACCTGCCTCAACCACTCACCACAATAACTAGTTAGGAATAGTTGATATGGCTAGGCAGCATCATGATCTTGCCCAGCAACGGTGGACACAGCCTTAAGCGAGGTTGCTTTCCTCAAATTGCACAGGGCTTAGCCCGCCGTTGGCACTATGCCGTCGGTGCCAATTGTAGTCTATCTCAATATACTCGAA
>NZ_BAABEM010000032.1:0-1149 GCF_039540155.1 Gibbsiella greigii | reverse complement strand
GAACACTGGAGCAACTCATTGAATGGAAGGGAAAACCAGCAGCTATCCGGTGCGATAATGGGCCAGAATATACAGGCAGGATACTGATGTCATGGGCGGCCCGACAGAATATAACCCTGCGTTTTATGCAGCCCGGTAAACCTCAGCAGAACGCTTATATTGAGCGATATAATCGTACAGTGCGCTATGACTGGCTAGGGCAGTACCTGTTTTCCTCGCTGGATGAATTGCAGGACTATGCCACACGCTGGCAATGGTTTTATAATCACGAGCGTCCGAATATGGCATTGAATGGCTACACGCCGATGCAGCATATCCAACGCATGACCTGATTCTACTTATCACCTCCGTTAAAAAGGGGAGGATTACCTCTGCAAGAACAAGCCATTAATGGAATTTTTTCATTAGGAAGCGTTAATAAAAACCGCCCTTCAAAGGCGGTTTTTATGTTTACGAGAGATTTAGTCTGTTAGCTGAGTTCTTACAGAAGATAGCGTATGGAGGGGAAACGGATGATTTATTATTTCAACGGCTATGATCTTATTTTTTTGTATAACCATAATAACAGCAGAGAAACTACAGCAGAAACTGTTACCTTGATGATAATGATAGCTGAATCAAAATTGTTCATTCCTTTTTCTCCATCACCATGAATTGGTACATAGTTGGTCACGAATTCACCTATAGAGTTTTCTGGTATTAGATAGAAAATGACAATTAACAAAACTGCAAATATTAATATTTTCATCTTACATCACATTTACTAAAATCAGGAACACCACGAACATCAATACGTCCATAGGCCATTAAACCACTACCTCCTGGAACTCTAACTTTCTTTCGGCTTAACAGTGAATGGCGGAGTATTTGGAAATCAGAAGCTCGGTATAGCGTTATGCATCCCCACGATACCCCCGAACCATCGGTATTGAGGGGATGAAGCCGAAAACTACCACGCCGTACGCCGTTCACATAAGTATAATCATTCATTGTTTGATTACTAAATAGGCCGAACCATTCAGAGTGATCTTGCCCAGCAACGGTGGACACAGCCTTAAGCGAGGTTGCTTTCCTCAAATTGCACAGGGCTTAGCCCGCCGTTGGCACTATGCCGTCGGTGCCAATTGTAGTCTATCTCAATATACTCGA
>NZ_BAABEM010000031.1:0-1059 GCF_039540155.1 Gibbsiella greigii | reverse complement strand
GGAGCTGAAGCCAGTCGCAGATACCAGCTGGCTGCAACTGTTTAATAAAAACACAGCACTGTGCAAACACGAAAGTGGACGTATACGGTGTGACGCCTGCCCGGTGCCGGAAGGTTAATTGATGGGGTCAGCCGCAAGGCGAAGCTCTTGATCGAAGCCCCGGTAAACGGCGGCCGTAACTATAACGGTCCTAAGGTAGCGAAATTCCTTGTCGGGTAAGTTCCGACCTGCACGAATGGCGTAATGATGGCCAGGCTGTCTCCACCCGAGACTCAGTGAAATTGAACTCGCTGTGAAGATGCAGTGTACCCGCGGCAAGACGGAAAGACCCCGTGAACCTTTACTATAGCTTGACACTGAACATTGAGCCTTGATGTGTAGGATAGGTGGGAGGCTTGGAAGTGTGGACGCCAGTCTGCATGGAGCCAACCTTGAAATACCACCCTTTAATGTTTGATGTTCTAACTCGGCCCCCTGAGCGGGGGTGAGGACAGTGTCTGGTGGGTAGTTTGACTGGGGCGGTCTCCTCCCAAAGAGTAACGGAGGAGCACGAAGGTTAGCTAATCCTGGTCGGACATCAGGAGGTTAGTGCAAAGGCATAAGCTAGCTTGACTGCGAGAGTGACGGCTCGAGCAGGTGCGAAAGCAGGTCTTAGTGATCCGGTGGTTCTGAATGGAAGGGCCATCGCTCAACGGATAAAAGGTACTCCGGGGATAACAGGCTGATACCGCCCAAGAGTTCATATCGACGGCGGTGTTTGGCACCTCGATGTCGGCTCATCACATCCTGGGGCTGAAGTAGGTCCCAAGGGTATGGCTGTTCGCCATTTAAAGTGGTACGCGAGCTGGGTTTAGAACGTCGTGAGACAGTTCGGTCCCTATCTGCCGTGGGCGTTGGAAGATTGAGAGGGGTTGCTCCTAGTACGAGAGGACCGGAGTGAACGCACCACTGGTGTTCGGGTTGTCATGCCAATGGCATTGCCCGGTAGCTAAGTGCGGAAGAGATAAGCGCTGAAAGCATCTAAGCGCGAAACTTGCCTCGAGATGAGTCTTCCCTTGG
>NZ_BAABEM010000030.1:0-990 GCF_039540155.1 Gibbsiella greigii | reverse complement strand
GCAGTTTCCACGACGACTCATACTCTGCCTGATCCGGTACCGCCACAGTGACTGCCGGAACTGCCTGCTTGTGTAATGGCTGCCCTGATCGCTGTGGAACATCACCCCGGCTGGTTTGCCGCGAACTTCCCACGCCATTTCCAGCGCTTTGATGGTCAGTCTGCTGTCCGGTGAGAACGACATTGCCCAGCCCACCGGTTTCCTCGCGAACAGGTCGAGAACAACGGCGAGGTATGCCCAGCGCTTACCTGTCCAGATATACGTCACGTCGCCGCACCACACCTGATTAGGCTCTGTCACTGCGAACTGACGCTCAAGGTGATTCGGGATAGCAATGTGTTCATGGCCACCGCGTTTATACCGATGGATAGGCTGCTGACAACTGACCAGCCCCAGCTCTTTCATGAGTCTACCGGCAAGCCAGCGCCCCATCCGGAAGCCCCTGAGCGTTGCCATTGCGGCGATACTCCTTGCCCCGGCTGAGCCATGACTAATGTTGTATAGTTCCTGAACCTGACTGCGTAACTCTGTATGCTTTCTGTCCGGCTTATCAGGACGGCATTTCCAGTATTTATAGCTGCTGCGGTGAACCCCAAATACGTGACAGAGTGTAGCCACGGGATAACGCGCCCTGAGTTTTCCGATTAACGAGAACTGTTCAGGGAGTCTGACATCAAGAGCGCGGTAGCCTTTTTTAATATTTCATTTTCCATTTCAATACGTTGTAGTTTTTTCTTCAACTCACGTATTTCAATTTGCTCCGGGGTAATGGGGGAAGCTTTCGGTGTTTTTCCCTGTCGTTCATCCCGTAATTGTCTGACCCATCGGGTCATTGTTGAAAGGCCAATATCCATGGCTTTTGCTGCTTCAGCAACGGTGTAGCTCTGCTCGACAACCAACTGAGCCGCTTCACGTTTGAACTCTGCACTAAAATTTCTTTTTTTCATTGGAGCACCTGTATTGTTCTGAGGTGAGCATATCACCTCTGTT
>NZ_BAABEM010000028.1:0-826 GCF_039540155.1 Gibbsiella greigii | reverse complement strand
TATCAAAACACCGTCTGGTGGAATGCCACCGATAGCGAAACGATCGCGCAGTGGAGCCCCGATCGGTTTATCGATATTGCCAGCGCGCCTTATGTGACGGATTACAACAACCTGCGTGAACGCACCGTCACGGGCACCCTTACCGAAGATCGGTTGGTTTCCGCCGGCGTTGGGGCGAGCCTGCTTGCCGGGGGCAACATGTTCCTGCATATTGCCGGGCAACTGCAGAATGACGCCAGCACCCTCAGCAGCAACGGCAACCTGACGATTGACGGCACTGCCAACATCATCAACCGCGGCTATTCGGTGAATCAGCGGCGCCAGGAATATATTGTCGATCATTATGATCGGGCGGAGGGGCATTGGTACCCGACCTACACTATCGACGAAACCACCGCCTTAACCACCCTTGACGGGGTGATCAGCGGTTACGGCAATGTCACGCTCGGCGGCGCACAGTTGACAAACACCACCGTCAACCAGGCGCAAATCAGCACCGTGGCGGCCGCGCAAAGCGCGGCAGCGGCCGAACGCGCCGAATGGGAACGCAACCCGTTAGCGGTCAACATCAGCGGGCAGCGCTGGCAGGCCGCCGATACCGGGCTGGCGGAGGGCAGCCGGCCGCTCACGCCAGGCGAGCTGGCGTTAACCGACCAACAGCATCTGGCCAACGTGGCGACGACGATTCCTAATAATGGTCTGTTCCGCCAGCAAACTGCGGCAGAGAGCGCTTTCCTGGTGGTGACTGACTCACGCTTTACCGACAGAAGCCAGTTCCTGAGCAGCGATTATCTGTTGCAGCAGGTCGGTTATGATCCCGGCCAGG
>NZ_BAABEM010000027.1:0-826 GCF_039540155.1 Gibbsiella greigii | reverse complement strand
TATCAAAACACCGTCTGGTGGAATGCCACCGATAGCGAAACGATCGCGCAGTGGAGCCCCGATCGGTTTATCGATATTGCCAGCGCGCCTTATGTGACGGATTACAACAACCTGCGTGAACGCACCGCCACGGGCACTCTTACCGAAGATCGGCTGGTTTCCGCCGGCGTGGGGGCGAGCCTGCTCGCCGGGGGCAACATGTTCCTGCATATAGCCGGGCAACTGCAGAATGACGCCAGCACCCTCAGCAGCAACGGCAACCTGACGATTGATGGCACTGCCAACATCATCAACCGCGGCTATTCGGTGAATCAGCGGCGCCAGGAATATATTGTCGATCATTATGATCGGGCGGAGGGGCATTGGTACCCAACCTACACTATCGACGAAACCACTGCCTTAACCACCCTTGACGGGGTGATCAGCGGTTACGGCAATGTCACGCTCGGCGGCGCACAGTTGACAAACACCACCGTCAACCAGGCGCAAATCAGCACCGTGGCGGCTGCGCAAAACGCGGCGGCGGCCGAACGCGCCGAATGGGAGAACAACCCGTTAGCAATCAACATCAGCGGGCAGCGCTGGCAGGCCGCCGATACCGGGCTGGCGGAGGGCAGCCGGCCGCTCACGCCAGGCGAGCTGGCGTTAACCGACCAACAGCATCTGGCCAACGTGGCGACGACTATCCCCAATAATGGCCTGTTCCGCCAGCAAACTGCGGCAGAGAGCGCTTTCCTGGTGGTGACTGACTCACGCTTTACCGACAGAAGCCAGTTCCTGAGCAGCGATTATCTGTTGCAGCAGGTCGGTTATGATCCCGGCCAGG
>NZ_BAABEM010000026.1:0-640 GCF_039540155.1 Gibbsiella greigii | reverse complement strand
TGCAACAGGCGCAGGTGGACAGTGAGCAACTCACCGTCAACAGTTTGGGGCACCTCGACACGCAACAGGCGCAAATCCGCGCCGGGAATTGGCAAATCACCGCCGATAGCCTGTACAACCAGGCGGGCGTCTGGTCGCAGGTGGGCACGGGGGAAAGCCGTGTTACCCTGCGCGGGGCGCTGGATAACACCGATGGCAGTATTGAAGCGCAACGGCTTAGCCTGAATAGCGCCGCCCTCAATAACCTGCGCGGCCGGCTGGTGGCGCTGGACGGTACGGCGCAGCATTGGCAGGTGAGCGGCCTGTTGAACAACACCGCTGGCGTGATGGGCGGCAACGGCGGTTTGCAACTGGATGTCGGCGCATTGGTCAACCTTCAGGGCACCCTGCAAAGCCAGTCAACGTTGGGCATTACAGCGCAAAACGGGCTGGATAACCGCCAGGGCCAGTTATTGGCCGGCGGGAGCCTGGCGCTGAAGAGCCAGGGGCTGCTCAGTAACCAAGAGGGTGAGATCCGCGGCCAGCATCTTCAGCTTGCGGCACAGGCGCTGAATAATGCCGGGGGGCAGATGGTGAGCCAGGGGCGGCTGCAGCTTGATGCCCAGGAGGCGATCGACAATCAGCAAGGGCTGATGGAAGC
>NZ_BAABEM010000025.1:0-523 GCF_039540155.1 Gibbsiella greigii | reverse complement strand
GCATCTCGGCTTTATATTCATCCGAGTTGCGCAGCATCGCCATATACTCTTTACGCTCTTCCTCGCTGGCATTCTCTTTCAGAGGGCCCCATTTAGCCTGCGCCGCCTTCAACCCGTTGATATCCCCCTGCGTCTTGACAATATCGGCGACCTGGCCGCCAATCTCCCCTATCAGTTGCGCTTCCCTTAGCCGGTTCTGCTCTTTCTCCTTATCAAATATCGGGCTCAGCGTCTGGTTGGCGTGCTCAACATCCCGGCTCAGGTCTACCACATCTTGCTGCTGGTTCGCCGGGTCGCGAATGATAATCGTGCCTTCACTCACCGCCGATTGCGTGGTCGAACGCGTGCTGCCGCTGCCGTTCACTCCGGTCAGCAGGCCGTTCGCCATATTCCCCGCGAACTGCCCGCCGATGCTACCGCCCGAGCTGATACCCACGCTCTGGTGTTCCACCTGGTAGTCCGCCTTGTTTTCGATATCGCTGAACCCCAGCGTGCCGGTATCCAGTGTATTCTTGTCCGCACT
>NZ_BAABEM010000024.1:0-505 GCF_039540155.1 Gibbsiella greigii | reverse complement strand
CAAAATACCGAAGACAAGCGTTCTACGGAGAGAAACGTCTGGCGATAGGCAGTATCTTAAGAAAGCTATGTGAGTGGAAAAATGTACGGATCCTGGAAGCTGAATGCTGCGCAGATCATATCCATATGCTTGTGGAAATCCCGCCCAAAATGAGCGTATCTGGCTTTATGGGATATCTGAAAGGGAAAAGCAGTCTGATGCTTTATGAGCAGTTTGGAGATCTGAAATTCAAATACAGAAACAGGGAGTTCTGGTGCCGGGGGTACTACGTAGATACGGTGGGGAAGAACACCGCGAAGATACAGGAATACATAAAGCACCAACTTGAAGAGGATAAAATGGGCGAGCAGTTATCGCTCCCTTACCCGGGCAGCCCGTTTACGGGCCGTAAGTAACGGAGTCTGATGCAAATGTCAGATCGTATGCGCCTGTTAGGGCGCGGCTGGTAACAGAGCCTTATAGGCGCATCAGAAAAACCTCCGGCTATGCCGGAGGATATTTATTT
>NZ_BAABEM010000023.1:0-502 GCF_039540155.1 Gibbsiella greigii | reverse complement strand
TGCTCCCACTGTAACGCCCACCTAATCCAAACCGGGCATTCTTTTCATCTCTAAAGTTCTGCTCTATCTGCATTCTTTTGCCATAGATGTTGATCACTTCCCGGGCTTTATTTGTAGCGATTGATGAGAAAATCAGCCATGCGTCTTTCCCTCTGCGGCTGTATTCTGTTTCTGACGCACCAAATTTCACCTTCTTCGTTTTTCGCCCTTTGGACACCGCTTTATAGATATAAAAATGACCGCTAATCCGACTCTTTTGGGTTTTGCTCAACCAACCGGCTCCAAGCGCTTTCGGTGTTCGCGTAGCGTGAGCTGTCAGTTTTTTGGCATTCTGCCACTCTGTTTCGCTGTCTAATAAACTCTGAATATTGTTTCGAATACGGCCGACAAAGTCCCAGCCCAGTGTTTTGACATGAGTAAACCAAGGTGATTGATAACCCGCATCCGTCACAATAGTGACCGATTTCTGCGGGCCAAGAATACGCTTCAATTCGTCCAGAAA